>NZ_DJTA01000009.1:0-102220 GCF_002440335.1 Sphingobacterium sp. UBA6320
CCAATATTTTGGGGGCAGTCCAGTAGACAGCCTTTCAAATTAAATTTAAGCGTTACTATTTCGTAACAGTCGTCACTGTTGGTGTGTAGATACCAAATGTGATTGCAGATAATAGACCATTTACAAAAGATTGTCTCGTATGTACGGTGTAATTTTCAGCACCTTCAGCCATTGCTTTTGAATCTGAAACTCCAACTGGAGCTAACCCGGCGATCACATAATGGTTCCATTTTGTTACTTGTTGACTTCCTTGTGCACCTTTTCCTACTACACTGGTGTAAGAATAACAAGAGGTTAGCATAGCAGAAACTGTTAAGACAGCTGCGAATTTGAAAAACATTTTCATTTATTTATAATTTAGTAATATATGTAGCTGATTTATTGTATATCTATATAGTTTAATTCCAAATATCGGTAGTCATTAATTTTTGGGATTATAAAATATAAATAGTGCAGCAAGATATTAATTTTAATTAATATTTATTGATAATCGTGATATTGAATTTAAATCTGTTATTCTACTGTAGTTGATAAGCTACAGTGGTCATATGAAGATGAAAGCTCAATTCATTTTTATTTTACTTTAAAATAGCCTATTATTCTTTTCTTATTTCTCTGAATTTTAACACATTTCGATTGTTAAAGTGTAATTATATCTGACATTTTCGGTATCCCACCGATACCGCGTACAAAACATAGATATCCGGATTTTTTGTCTCATCACTGCTCTACTTTTGTAGTAGATATTTCAAACTAGTATAAAATAAAAATGAAAGAGAAAATTTCAGCAGCCCTTACAGCCCGATATAAAGAGCTGGGTTTTGAAGCAAAAGCAATTTCGGAAGTAGCCCATTATTTGGCTAAAAAAGTAATCTATGAAGAAGATATTGATGGTGCGATCCAAGATGTAAAAGGGCTGCTGGAAGTCTTTCAGCGTAATGCAAGTACACCAATTCGATGTGCTGTTATTAATCACAGCAAGTGTATCGGTCAAACTTCCATTTCATGCAAATAATCTAGGCGTTGGAATAGACGGCCATTAATTACAGATAAGCTCTCCGTCAGGGAGGGCTTTTTTTGACAAAAAGAAATGATTATGAAGATAGGACAAAAAGGATTACAACTGATAAAGGATTTCGAGGGTTGGTACAGCAAACCTTATCTCGATCCTATTGGGATACCCACTATAGGTTATGGATTTACCTATTATCTTCCCAGCAGACGGCGGGTCGCCATGCAAGATATTCCACTTACAAGAGAAGAAGGTGATCGGATGTTAACCGATATCCTTACATATTATGAAAATGATGTGCTGAGACTAGTGATGAAACCCCTCAAGCAATCACAATTTGATGCATTGGTATCTTTCACATACAATTTGGGTGCGACAAACTTAGGTAAATCAACATTGTTGAAGAGGATCAATCAAGATCCAAATGATAAGCGTATTGCAGACGAGTTTATGAAATGGGACAAAGCAGGAGGGAAGGTTTTACCTGGTTTGGTACGACGTAGAGCGGCAGAAGCAAAATTATATTTTAGTTAGGCATGATGGAACTATTGGAATTAGTGGAACGATTTGGTACGCCTGTGATCACCGGAATAATTGGTTATTTCGTTGGGCGTCCAAAGCAGCAAGCAGAGGTGGAAGCCACCAATGTCGAAAATGCAGGAAAGGTGATTGATAAATGGGCAGGTTATGCAGATCGCTTGGAGAAGAATATCGAACAGCTACGCGCCGTAATTGAAGATTTAAACGATGCTTTGCGCATTGCAAATGATGAGCATATAGCTTGTGCAAAAACATTAGCGAAGCTACAGGCGGAATATGATGACCTCATGAAACTTTTTAATGAATTACAAATTGAATTAAAGAAAATTAAAAATGAAGATAATAGCAGGAATGATCGTAGTCATACTTTTAGTTAATGGCTGTGGTTTATTTAAAAAAAACACAAAAATAAAGCAATCGGAAATAAATGAAAACATAAGCGCCATACAGCTTGATTTAAAAAAAGAGAATGAAACACTGGTGACAACGGAAACAGATTTGCAATCTTTTGTATGGCTGGATGGAGAGACTATGATACAATTAGAAGGAGAAAATGTTAGGATTGAGAAAGATGGTACCGTCCTTATGGGTAGAGGTAAAGTCCATCAGAAAAGCCGAGAGCAATCCAGTGCAGTGCAGTTGATGAGTAAAGCTACAAAATTGGAACAACATGAAAAGAAACAGACAGCGATTGAAACAAAACAAAAAAACACTTTCGAAAAGAAAGCTTCCAGTCGTGTCAGTAAGCTAGAATCGAGTATGATATTCTGGTTTTGCATCACTCTTTTTATACTAATTTTCAGTTGTGTACTCTGGATCAGGAAAAAGATCAGATAGAAATTGCACGATGTAAAAAAAGACCACTTACCTTTTGTTAAGATGGTCTTTTTTTTGTGTTCATGGACTACGAGTTTTGGACTTCTCGGGTTTTTACTTGCTCCATATTTCTGATATAATTTTGGAGATAAACTCATTTTTAATTGTATATAATGGGTGTTATCGTCTTCCGTTTCAGATTAAAAGTACCTGATGTTTTCGAACGATCACTTAAGGGCTCTATTTACTGTTATACCTCGTATGTATGAGGTAATAATTTGCGATCTGTTTAATTTCTTTTTTAAAATCACTGTACATGTCGTATTGATTACAGGCACAGATAATGGATTTTTGTAGAGTATCGTTACTAATATTCAGGTACGGGATAGTTTCCTTATAGATCGTGCTTTTTACTTTAGTCTTCAACGAAACCAATTTTTCTGGCTGAAAGATTCTGAGTACCACAGAAATAGCTTTGTACCGATGTTGGATGTCTTTATAGTTGATGAATTCACCTTTTATCTGTTCAGGATTGATTCCAACAAATGCGCAATAGCAATCTATTACTGCATGGATTTTGGATAGATCAGGTTCGTATATGCTATTGATCGTTTTGAGTACATCCGGGTGATTTTCTGTTAAAAAGTTCATAATAAAAGAATGATATAGTGTGTTCATGTTTTCAATTGTTAATGGTTTTATAACGCAGTTAGTGGGCTAAAAAGCTTTGGTTATAGTATGTATGCTGATCGCTTTGCTTGTTCAACTAATGCCCGCAATAGGAGGAACATATTTTTTGAAGCTGCTTTCATACAAGGATGTTATTGATTCTTTTCATCTGCTTATTTTTTTTGTGCTGTATACTGTTTTTATCGTTCAATGTAATTATTGAGTTAAACAAAGTTAAACAGAAAAGTTAAACTTCAAAGATTTTTTTAAATTATTTTATACACATATAGCTTTAATATAAATAATATTAAACTTTTTTGTTTATATTTAATATTCTTATAATCAGTGTTTTAAATGATTATTATTGCTTATTGTTTGTTTAGGTTAACTAGATTGTGTAACTTAGCGTCAGGTTGTTATGTTTTTGTGTAACAATTGATTAAATACTATGAAAATCATGGAAACTTACCTAAATAATAATTTTGAGGTATTACGCTTGGAAATGAAAGTGACCAATCGCGAATTTGCGGCTATTTTAGGTGTGCGGGAACAGGTGTATTCGCGCATCAAAAAAGGCGAATATCCCATAGGTTTGACCATGAAAACCCGTATAGAAAATGCATTTCCGCAGGTCAAGTATGATTGGTTGCTTTACAATCGTGGAAATCGTGAAAAGCCCGAATCCTTTGTTCAGTCGGATGCGGTTTCTATGGTCAGTGTAGGAAACGGAAAATCCATCGGTTATTTTTCTGATGAAGTGAAATTTATGGATGAAAATAAAAACAACATCTTTTTTGAAGTTTCCCCTGGCCGCTATTTGATGCAGACCAAATTGGTGACCGAAAAAGCAAAAGCGGGTTACTTATCTGGTTTTTCCGATTCTGAATATATGGATGAGCTGCCCGCACATTTTATCACGGTCAATGAGTTTCATAGGGGTGTATACCGTTCTTTTGAGGTTAGTGGTGATAGTATGACTGACGGTACAGATGCAAGTGTCTTGGATGGCGATATCGTTACTGGACGTTTGATCAAAAGGGAGTTGTGGCTATCTAAATTCCATACCCATAAATATCGCTATTGGGTTATTGTACATCGTTATGAAGGGGTCATTATTAAAGAAATCAGCCATCATGATGTAGAAAAAGGTATCCTTACACTGCATTCCCTGAATGCCGATAAAGTCAAATATCCGGACTTTACCATTACACTCGACGATGTCGATCAGATTTTTAATGTCGTGGATATCAGTCGGTCTTTATAATTCGATATCATAAAATGGCTTATTTATGCACTGAGATCCGATTGATTGTGCTGTAGCTGTTGTTGTATTATAAATAAAAATACATCGATTTTAGAGCTGTCTTGCTTTCTTAAATTAATTATTAAATATGTGGAATAAGCAGCATCTCTATTTTATCAAATAAATATACAGCAGGTGCAAGTTTGGGGTAGTCACTCGTAGATTATATGTTATTTGTAAATTTATTAGTTATAGACGAATGAAAAAAGAGCTGTTTTATAACCTTATCTTACTTTTTATTATCATTCCATAGAGTGGCTTGTAAGCCACAATTTTTGATTTAAAACTTGGATATTTCCGAGCTTTATTTAGTTTTGCGAAGATTTTGAATGAATATAAATCTTTGTGAAAGGAAATGGATTTAGTGATCAATATAAAATTAAATTAACCCCTATAGTATATATGAAAAAAATAGTAACAATTATTGTTCTTTTTGTAACGGTGTTTGTTGCATCTTGTTCAAAAGATGAGGCTTCCATAGATGGATCTGAAAGTATTGTTGGACGTTGGGTTCTGCAAGAGATGCAAGAGTTAAATACAATGAAAAAAGTTCCTTATACCGATGGAATCGAATATTCGTTTAAAGCTGACGGTACCTTCACAGGTATTACAGTCGAAATCGATTTTGACGAAATTGAACCCGTTTGGATAAAAGTCCCAGTTTCGGGTAAGTACAAATTTTCTTCGGATAGACAAGAAATCACAATAACAGAAAATGGTCGTCAACAAGAAGTATTTGATGTCTATACTCTGACAACAAAAAAGATGATTCTACGGGGTAAATATCAAGATTTTGAAGTGCAATCTACATTTACTAAAAAATAGATCAGCGTATCAAATTTTGTATAATTCTTAAATTTCATCAGTTATATTTCTTAAAAAAATCTTAGGTTTACTTCTGCATTAATATGATTTTTGGAGAGGAGACGATTGCTTACGCTAACTTCGATAAACATATCTTTTATTTTGATCATACATATTTAATTTATCTATATCATTGGTTTATATACTTTTGTAGAATAATAGGGGACTATAAAAAGTAAAGTAATTTGAATATCTTGAAGAGAATGTATTGATAAGGCTAAGTACGTGTGACTATTCGAACTTGATCAGATCCGGTTCAAATCGTTTTTCAAATTAGAAAGTGCCTCAAAGTTGGACTACTTTTTAGCTTTGTCCATCCCTTAGTTGTGAAATAGTAAAACCTTTTTACAAATTTGCGAACACTTCTTGTCTAGAAGGGGATGATTATTTAGAAATTTCGATCCTTTATGGTAAAGTAAGGTTTACTATTTCCTAAAGTTGGTTCCCTATTTCGCAAAGTTGGTTCCCTATTTCTCAAAGTTGATTCCCTATTACCTAAAGTTGGTTCCCTATTTCCTAAAGTTGGTCCCCTATTTCCTAAAGTTGGTTCCCTATTTCCTAAAGTTGGTTCCCTATTTCTCAAAGTTGGTTCCCTATTTCTCAAAGTTGGTTCCCTATTTCTCAAAGTTGGTTCCCTATTTCCTAAAGTTGGTTCCCTATTTCTCAAAGTTGGTTCGCTATTTCCCAAAGTTGGTTTGCTCTTTCCCAAAGTTGGTTCGCTGTCACGATAGTTTATTCCGACTTATTTTATCTAATGAGTTATTTACATGTTAGTTGGGTAATTGTTTCTACGCTTTTACCCCACCATATCAAGACTAATACATGTTGTTAAATATCAGTAGATGAGCATTAATTGTCATCGTACTTTTTAGAGGTCGTCTTTATAAGGATTTTTCATATGACCTATTAAAAGTTTAATAGACAAAACGAAGATTATCCTATTTCGTGAAACAAAATTCAAGATTTGTGCTATTTTACTTCTCATTTTTTGCTGTAAATTTGTTGAATTAAAAACAATGAGTTTTTAGAATCGTTATTTATGATGTTGAGACTAGTTATTTTTGTGCTGTCAGTATGGTTTTTTCCTTTGCAATCTTTAGGATCAACCACTCATGCTACAGTACGGAATCTTGCTAGTTCTAGCTCCTTCCAAAGGAGATTTGATCCTGTGGATCAGTTGATCGATCATGCAGACGACAAGCTATCTGACAAGAAAAATTCTCTTTTTCAAGAAATGTATTTTTGGGATATCGATTTCGATCTGGATAAGGATTTTAAATATGACACATTATTTGCCATCTACGATTTAACTGTTCGCTTGTTATTTCCCCATCAGACAGCATATCTGGATACCTATTCATCACAAGCTGATCTTCCGGTCCAATCCCGTAAATTCCTACTTTTTGAGCAGATAAAGATACCTTTTTAATCTGCTATCCTGACGTATATGTTATAGCGTCAAAAACCTGAATCGCTACACACAAAAATCAATTCTATATTATCTAAGATTAAACACTATTATGCACGAGCTTAGTATTGTAAAGGATATCTTCGATACACTGGAAGGCCATTATGGTTCTCGAGTGGAAGATGTTCAACAGATTCAAGTAACCGCAGGTCTGCTGTCAAATGTGCAGCCTGTTCTGATCCAGAATGCTTTTGATGCCTTTATTACTGAGAATAGGGGGTATGCAGATATGGAACTGGAAGTTATCGTTAACGATATCTTAGCATATTGTGATGACTGTCAAAAGAATTTTCCAGTTCATTACCACCGTTTTGTATGTCCCTGCGGACGCTCTTCATCAACAATTGTTCAGGGAAACGAATTGTATATTTCAAAAGTAATTTTTAAACAAGAAAAATAAGAAATTATGTCAACTAACTCATCTAATCCAAAAAGTGCTGGAAACCGCGTCGGTTCAGTACAATGTGATAACACAACATTACATTTATTAAAAGCCAATGATTATGTTGCAAATGCTATCCGCGAACGTTTAAAAGACGTTTGTGTCATTAATGTTTGTTCTTCTCCAGGTTCCGGTAAAACAACTCTGATGCAAGAAACTGGAAAACTACTTGCAAATGATCTTAATATTTCGGTATTGGTCGGTGATCCTGAAACGGAGCGCGATGCGATCAGAATGCGTGAGGTTGGTCTCAATGCCTTGCAGATCGTGACTGGTGGTATGTGTCATATCGAGGCGCAGATGATTTTGCAGGCGCTTGACCATATTGATATCACAGGGACAGATCTCTTATTTATTGAGAACGTCGGTAATTTACTTTGTCCTTCAGCTTTTGATTTAGGCGAAGATTACCGTGTTACATTATTAGCAACAACTGAGGGTGATGATAAACCGAAAAAATATCCACGTATGTTTCTAACGAGTGAATTGATGTTGGTATCAAAATCTGATTTATTGCCCTATGTGCCTTTTTCAGTAGATGCTGTAACGAAAGATGCTCGTGAGGTAAATCCGAATATTGAAGTGATTACTATCAGTACATTAAAGCATGAGGGTATTGAAGAGTGGTGCAACTGGTTGAAAGAAAAAGTGAAGCAAAAAAAAGAATCTAGACTTCAACCGGAAGTAAAATAGGAGCTATGCAAGCAGAGTCTGTATATATTGATGCTGTACTGCCACAGGGAGAGTTTGTTCAGGTTACTGAAGCGCTGCTTCAGCTGGAATGGTTTGAAGTGAATAAAAAAAGATTGACCAGGACAACAACTACTGGGCAAACTATAGTGATGGAATTAGGGAAAGGTAACGAATGGTGTTTTGGAGATGGTCTTTTCCATGACGGTAAATTGATTGCTACTATTGCGATCAAACCAACGTTGACCATTTGTTTTAATCCTGTCAATGCTGTGCAGGCAGCGGACTTTTCTTATTATTTAGGGAATAGGCATTTACCATTGTTTATGGATCCCGAAAGAGAGATGTACCGTGTTCCTTATGATGGTCGTTTATATGAACAGCTGCTGGCAAAATTTCAATCTCAGGTACAGTTGGAAGATGGGATGTTACTGTCAGAAAATCTCGTTAGGCAGTTGATAAAAAAATCAAGAAATGAAAATGAGTTATAAATTATTTTGCCTAGTAATCCTGTTATCAATAGTGACTATTGGTGGGTGTCGTCATGCTACTAAAAATGATCTATCGAAACCGATTAGTGCTACAGATAGTCGTGGAAAAGTAGTCAAGTTACCGGAGGTGGCGAAAAGGGTAGTGGTTTTATTTCCATCTTTACTTGATGAGGTGTATATGCTTCAAGCCGGTGATCAGGTTGTTGGTATTCCACAGCAGGTATATCAAATGGAAGATACTTATACCTTTTTATCAAAACTTGATCCGAGGATAGCCGCTAAAACATTGCCAACACCAACTTATGGGGGGCAGTCCAGTAATGTAGAGCGTATTATTGCTTTACAACCTGATCTGGTGATTACTTTCAATACCGATCAGGATCATATCCAACAATTAGAAGATCTTGATATCCCTGTTTTTACCTGTTCTTCTGCAGATGATAAAAGTATCATGGCTGAATTGCTTGGTATGGGAAAGCTTCTTGGAAAAGAAGAAAGAGCACAGGAAATCGTTGATTATGTTGATGCTGAACTCGATCGCATGCAGGTTCCATCGATTGAGAATGCGAAGTCCGTTTACTATGCTTGGTCAAAAGGTCGTGTGATGTCCACTTCTGGGAAAGGAAGTCTGATTGATATGGCAATCCGCCTTTCTGGGGCTGAAAATGCGTGTCTTTTACCGATGGAAGCGCCAAATATCAGTGCAGAAACGATGTATAAATGGAATCCTGATCTCATTATCTTGTGGAACTCTAAATTGTCAGATGTTTATGATCTGAAAGAGTTAGCAGATCTTCCTGCCGTGAAAAATAAACAGGTTTTCGTCATGTCACCATCGTTTCCTTTTGATCCACATACCGTTAAGTTTTTATTGTTTTCGAAACAAGTGCGTCATTGGAGCTTTCCAAGTTATTCGGAAGGTCAATTGAACACAGAAATGCAGGAAGCTTTTGAAGTCATGTACGGTAAAAAGGGTTTACTATAATCATGAAAAATATAAAAATCATCGTCCTGTTGATCCTATTTCCACTGCTGCTTTTTGTGCTGTCGCTTACCATTGGCTCTACACAACATATCGGTTTGGTCGAATTGTTCCAACGGATGTGTGTGCAATTGGGGTTGATACAAGATCAACATCTACTTGCAGATGGAAGTCTGAATACCATCTTATGGCAGGTGAGATTACCGAGAGTGCTGTTGACTTTTATGGTTGGTGCAGCTTTGGCTTCGTCAGGAGGAGTTCTACAAGCTATTTTCCGTAATCCAATTGTCGATCCGTTTACATTAGGTATTTCTTCGGGATCTGCTTTTGGAGCAGCACTCGCTATGTTGTTCCCGATTATGTCTGTTAATCTCTCCGCCTTTATTTTTGGGGTTTGTGCAGTGGGGCTGACTTATTTGGTTTCGTACTCTGGAGCAAGGACTTCCATTGTAGGGATGGTATTGGCAGGGATGGTGATTTCGGGTGTTTTCACAGCTCTTTTAACCTTACTACAGTATTTAAGTGATCCATATAAACTGCAAGCTATTGTCCAGTGGACAATGGGTAACTTACATACGGCTTCTTGGTCTAAGGTATATCACGCTATCGGACCAATTTCAGTTGGTTTATTTGTGATCGTACTCTATCGATGGAAGTTAAATCTTTTGTCTCTAGGCGATCAGGAAGCTTTAGCTATCGGTGTCAATCCTAGAGTGATCAAATTGATTTTGATCGGAGTAGCCACCATGATAACAGCATCTGCAGTAGCTGCAGTAGGGGTGATCAGTCTTTTTGGGTTGATTGTTCCACATATCAGCCGTATGATATTTGGCCCTAATAACAATATTTCGGTATGGGCTAATATCAGTATCGGTGGTAGTTTTCTACTCTTAATTGATGATTTTTCTCGTGCTGTCATGCCATTTGAGATTCCGATCGGTGTGTTTACCATGATCGTCGGAGCGCCCTTATTTATTTATTTGATGCGTCGAAACGCGATGAACTGGAACTCATGATACCTACGATTGCTACACAACAATTATCTTTCTCATATGGCAACGACGTCATATTGCGCGATGTAAATATCTCTTTTCCAAAGGGAAAATTATCGATCATACTGGGTCGAAATGGCAGTGGGAAATCGACCTTGTTTAATGTGATTGCGGGGTTGGAAAAACAATACAGCGGTCAGGTATTTATAGGTGATGTGGAACGGAAAAAGATCAAGGTCGGTAACAATGATCAGTTGCGCTTGGGTTTTCTCAATCAATTTCATCAAATGACTTTTCCTTATCAAGTGTTTGATGTGATCTTGACAGGAAGGGCTTCTTTTTCGCGGTTCTCACCAAGTCAAGAAGATCGTGAAGCGGTACATGCGATTTTAAAAAAGTTTGATCTGGAGCATTTGAAAGATAAACCGTATACCGAACTGTCTGGTGGAGAACGGCAGCTGATCTTGTTGTGCCGTGTGTTGGTGCAGCAACCTGACGTGCTGATGTTGGATGAACCTACCAATCACTTGGATCTCAACTATCAAATGGCGGTTTTACGAACAGCTAGGGGGCTTGTTAAAGAAGGTACAACAGTTTTATGCATTATGCACGATCCTAATCTAGCTTTTATGTTCGGTGATCAATTTTACCTCATGCGTGATCAAACTGTTCTTGATATTAACGGTCTGGAACGTGAAGAAGTGAAAAATTTGTTGGAAGAAACATATGAATTGCCTTTGTTGAGTTTAGAAAAACAAGGGAAATGGATTTTTGTTCCAATGCTTAATGAAAATCAATAATGAAAAATATTTCAATATATCATGTTGGATCCGAACATGTCGCGGAGGTACTACCCTATGTTCTGAATTTCAGAAGAAAACTATTTCCGATGTTGGATCCGAATCAGGTGCCTAAAGACCTAGCGGTATTTGAATATGTTTACTTACAGAACAGCGCCGGAACTTTTTTACAGGCAAGAACAGAGGATGGTAGATTAATCGGCGTGATCGGTATGCTCAATTACGATTACCGTTTTCCACACGTGGATATTGATGCTAGAAAAACGGTTGAAGTAGCCCGTTTATTTGTAGATCCTCACTATCGTAGGACTGGACTGGGGACAGCGTTGTTTCAAAGCTTACTCGTGGTAGCAAGGGAAAAACAGATCGAAAGACTTTATTTACATACCCATCCATTTTTGGAAGGTGCATATGAATTTTGGATGCGGCAGGGTTTCCGACTGATAGAGTATTGTGATGAATCCGGATTTCCCACTATGCACATGGAGCTGATGGTGAGTGGATTGAAAGATCTTAACGCGTCGGATGAGGATTTGAAACTCGGAAGCATGCCATCAATAGAAGTTTGTAAGCTCGTGAAATAAGGACGATGTGTAGTATAAAAACAAATAATAGATAATTATCTCCCAATGAAATATAATATAATGACCTTGGCTTTTTCAATGGCTACAGGTGCTCTTTTCCCAATGGTTTTGCATGCGCAAAATAGTACTCAACTATTTGGCAAAACATATGATGAGGCAGGAGCTCTTGTCTCTGGAATAACATTGACTGTTAACGGTTCAAAGCAGGTGACAACTTCCAACGAGTCAGGGGAATTTACTTTTGGCGAAGCGATCACTTTTCCAGTCATCATCCATGCTTCTGCAATTGGTTATGTGGATCAAAAAATAACACTTTCGGCGAGTAACTGGAATGTAAAAAAAGGTCTATCTCTTGTCTTGATTAAAGATAATAAAACTTTGGATGAGGTGTTGATTACCGGGAGACGTAACAAATCATATCTCACCAATGATCTGGAATTGGGGGGTAAGTTTTCTGGGAAATTAAAGAATCTACCACAATCTGTTTCTGTTTTAAGTCGAGCGTTTATTGAAGATAAACAGGCTTTTACGACAGGTGCATTGTTTCAAGATCTGGCAGGGGTGACCGAAGCATCTTCTTATGATGACGTGGTTATCCGTGGTTTTAAAAGTGGATATGAAACCGGTGTGCGTTTGGTTAATGGTCTGCGTTCGGGATATGGTTATGGTAACAGTTACTACAATACACCATTGACATTGAACCTGGAAAGTCTCGAAGTCTTGAAAGGTCCGGGAGCTTCTTTGTTTGGTGATGTAGTACCAGGTGGTACGATTAATATGACCACAAAGAAACCTTTGGACACTTTTAAGGGGAATATCGGTTTTGCATCTGGAAGTTTTCAGACGATGCGTACAACACTGGATCTGGGAGGGCCTTTGGATAGTGCTAAGCGTATTTTATACCGTTTCAATGCGGGTTATGAGGACACGAAAACTTTTCGTGATGTCAATCGTCAAAAAAGAATTTTAGTCGCACCATCTTTTACTTTTAAACCAGTAGCTGGTACACAGGTGGACGTTGATGTGGTTTATAATCAATTTAATGGTTATCTCGATCGGGGTATGGGAATTAAAGCAAATGATTTTTATGCTTTACCACGTTCATTTACATTAAGTCAACCTTCGGATTTTTATAATGCGAAGACATTTTCACTGAGCGGTAGGTTGTCCCAACAGCTTACGGAGAATTTAAGCTTTCACTTGAGCTATATGAAATCTGTGTATGAAGAAGATGTCAATGAACATCGGACCTTGAATACATTTGCTGATGCTCCTAAAAATACAATCATGAATATGCGTTTTTTTGATCGTCATGGTAAAGATTATACGGATAATGTCGTTGGTTATTTTAAATGGGATCATGATGGTGCTGTGGTAGATCATCACATCGTAGCGGGAGTTGATTTTGCGGAGTACAGAGGTGATCAGGAAAATCAGTTGCGGGAAGCTAGACAAAAGACGGTTAACGGACAGGTGGTACCTCTGACATTTGATTTGAACAATCCAACTTATACGACACATGATCTAACTTCTTACGTATGGCGAGAGCATGTAGCTTATCCATTTTTAAGTCCTTATAAAACTACAGGAAAATACATACAAGATCAGATGTCGATTGCTGATAAACTTAAAGTTATCGTAGGATTACGTCACGAGCATTATGCTTCCGAGACTATCGACGGGCAGAAGCGTTATCATGCTACACAAAATGCCTGGCTACCTAGAGCGGGATTAACGTACGAATTGAATAAGCAGATCAACTATTTTGCGAGCTATTCTCAGGGTTTCGTCCCGGTAGGTGCAAGTTTTATTCAGAATTACCAAGATTATGGTGCAGATAAACCTTTTATTCCGGAACGCAGTTTTCAATTGGAAACTGGCTTTAAAACTGGTTTTTTTAAAGATCAGTTACAGATGGACCTTTCCTTATTCCGTATAGAACGTCAAAATATGATGATCGCAACGGGTGTGATATTAGATTCTGGATTTTCTGAATATCGTCAATCTGGAAAAGCCATTTCTGAGGGTATTGAACTGGATCTTCGTGGGCAGTTGACCAAAGAATTTCAGATTATGGCAAACTACACTTATAATCATACTGATGTGAAGGCATCATCGATCGCTTCTGAGGTTGGACAATCATTACCGGGAGCTCCTGAAAATATGGCAAGTGCTTGGTTAAAATATGTGTTTTCACAACATGCTTTGAAAGGTCTTGGTTTTGGTGCAGGGGCTTATTATGTGGATAGTCGTCGCATGGATAATAGTATCGGTAAAGATAGTGATGGTCAAGCGATGTGGGGTTACTGGCCTTCTTATACTACCGTGAATGCTGCGGTATATTACCATATCGGTGCATTGAAGATGGCTGTTAATGTCAATAATGTGTTTGATAAGTATTACTTTTTGGGTGGCTTTGATTATACACGTGCCTTTCCTGGAGCACCACGCATCGTGATGGTTTCGTTAGGTTATGCTTTTTAATAAAAAAACAGTTAAATCGTAGTTTAATACATAATATAGACTATTTTATTCAAGATTTGTGCTATTTAAAACTTGTTTTAGTTGGTACTTTTGTCTTGGTAATTAATTTAAAAATGAAAGCAATGTTTCGGAATGTATGGATACTTTTTGTGATGCTGTTCGCTTTGGCTACTGTCAATGGGAATACGCGATTGCATCTAGATGTCGATCAGTACAATCAGCTGGAGTTTTTATCAACACCTAATACTTCAATTCAGCTACCTGAAATCAGTTCCAATAGCCATCATATCGCATTATTTTCAGGTATGCTTGAAGCATGGGAGTGTAGTGATGCGCAAGAGCTCAAGGAAGTTGACCAATTGCTTTATTTTACCATCATTCCTATCTGGCTATCGGCAATGGGAGTCAGGTATGACAAAAAACAGGATTTCAGTTTCCCGACTGAACACATAGGTGTCATCCTCAATCCGAGATACATATTGTTCAAGTGTATCAAAATACCCATCTAATTTATTATCATTTTTTTCTTTTGCTAGGAGTCATGGAGGCTGATTAGGTCTTGTCATGTACTGTCTGGCGCTATCTGCACGTTTTTTTGCTCTAAACATCAAATCAGGATGTTGTGGATCAATGATATATATTTTAATTTTTACATATAAGTTAATATAAAACAGTAATTAAATGCATTTATTACCTAGAGAGACGGAGAAGCTGTTGCTTCAT
Source organism: Sphingobacterium sp. UBA6320 (assembly GCF_002440335.1). Lineage (NCBI taxonomy): Bacteria > Pseudomonadati > Bacteroidota > Sphingobacteriia > Sphingobacteriales > Sphingobacteriaceae > Sphingobacterium > Sphingobacterium sp. UBA6320. The sequence goes on from NZ_DJTA01000009.1 coordinate 14,861, forward strand.
GTAGCTGGTGAACTCGCAAAAAAGCGTATGGCCAGAGGTGTCAAATTAAATTATCCAGAATCTATTGCGTATATCAGCAGTGAACTTATGGAGGGTGCACGTGATGGTCGAACTGTTGCAGAACTGATGCAATATGGAGCCACTTTGTTGACTCGTGAAGATGTGATGCAGGGTGTTCCTGAGATGATCCACGATATACAGATCGAGGCAACTTTTCCTGACGGAACCAAATTGGTGACCGTACATAATCCTATTCGTTAATTTAATAAGAACATTGAAAGTATGATTCCTGGAGAATATTTCATTCAAGATGGTGATATCATCTGTAATGAAGGTAGAGAAGTAACAACGTTGACAGTTGTCAATACGGGAGATAGACCGATTCAGGTGGGCTCTCATTATCATTTTTTTGAGGTCAATAAAATGATGGAATTTGATCGTTCGCTAGCGTTTGGAAAGCGATTGAATATTATCGCGAGTACTGCTGTTCGTTTCGAACCAGGGGAATCCAAAATTGTAGAATTGGTTCCTTATGCTGGTGCAAAAAGAGTATATGGTCACAACGATTTAGTGAATGGCGATACGGAAACAGAAGTAGGGAAAATGAATGCTTTGAAAAAAGCAGATGCAAATGGCTTTAAAAATAAAAAATCATGAGCTTAAAAGTTAGTAGATTAAATTATGCGGCGATATTTGGTCCAACAGGAGGAGATAAAGTTCGCTTAGGGGACACAGAAATCATCATTGAGGTCGAGAAAGATTATGCATACTATGGTGATGAGGCAAAGTTTGGGGGCGGTAAAACTATTCGTGATGGTATGTGTCAATCTTCGGTGCATACGCGTGATGAAGGTACATTGGATTTAGTGATTACAGATGCGATTATCATTGACCACTGGGGTATTGTAAAAGGTGATATCGGGATCAAAGACGGAAAAATCGTTGGTGTAGGTCGTGCTGGTAATCCGGATACGATGGATAATATCACACCAAATATGATTATTGGTGCTTCGACTGAAGTGCATGGTGGTGCTGGATATATTGTCACTCCAGGTGGTATCGATACACATATTCACTATATCAGTCCTACCCAAACAGAAACAGCTTTATACAGTGGTATTACGACTATGATCGGTGGTGGTACTGGCCCTGCTGATGGTACGAATGCGACAACGGTAACACCAGGTAAATGGAATATCCGGAAGATGATGCAAGCAGTGGAGGCTTTACCGATGAACTTTGGTTTCTTCGGTAAAGGTAATGTGGGTACAGAACAACCGATCGTCGAGCAGATCGAAGCGGGTGTACTGGGAGTGAAAATTCATGAGGATTGGGGCGCTACTCCTGCTACTATTGACCGTGCGCTTTCTGTAGCCGATAAATATGATGTGCAGGTAGCGATTCATACCGATACGTTGAATGAAGCTGGATTTTTAGAAGATACGATGGCAGCGATCAATGGTCGTGTCATCCATACTTTTCATACGGAAGGTGCTGGTGGTGGTCACGCACCGGATATCATTAAATCGGCGATGTACCCGAACGTATTGCCTGCGTCTACAAACCCGACTCGTCCGTTTACGAAAAATACGATTGACGAACATCTGGATATGTTGATGGTGTGTCACCATTTAAGTAAAGATATTCCTGAAGATGTTGCTTTTGCGGATTCTCGTATTCGTCCTGAAACGATTGCTGCGGAAGATATTCTACAAGATCGAGGTGTTTTCAGTATCATGAGTTCTGATTCTCAAGCAATGGGCCGTGTGGGTGAGGTGATTCTCAGAACATGGCAAACTGCGGATAAGATGAAGAAACAGACTGGTGCACTTCCAGAAGATGAGGGTACCGGAAATGATAATTTCAGAGTTAGACGTTATGTGGCTAAATATACGATCAATCCTGCCATTGCACATGGTATCTCTAAATACGTGGGTTCAATCGAACAGGGTAAAATAGCGGATATGGTGATCTGGCGCCCAGCTTTGTTTGGGGCTAAACCTGAAATGATCATTAAGGGCGGAATGATTATCGCTTCGAAAATGGGAGATGCTAATGCTTCTATTCCTACTCCTCAGCCCATCATTTTGCGCACGATGTATGGTGGTTATGGTAAAGCATTGACGGAGACTTGTTTCAACTTTGTTTCTAAAATTTCAATTGAAAAAGGAATTAAGGAGGAGTATGGACTAAATAAAACATTACTACCTGTGGAAAACTGTCGGAATATCTCCAAAAAAGATATGATCCACAATGATGCTACTCCAGAAATCATCGTGAATCCAGAAAACTATGAAGTGAGTGTCGATGGTGAGGTGATCAAATGTGAACCGATTGATCAGGTTGCTTTGGGACAATTGTATTTCTTGTTTTAACATGATCGCTAATTTTTATGGTGTGACACTAGGTCACACCATAAATTGTGAATAAATAATAATGAAAAATTTGAAACTATTATTAGCAAGCTGTTTAGCAATAGCATGCTTTTCGATACCATCTGCCTACGCACAAAAAGGTGGTGTTATGCTTTATGGTTCATTCAACTACCATGAAACTGAAGCAGGTCATCAGCTCAGTGCGGCACCACTGGGGATCGGTTATTTTTTTAATGATAATATGAATGTGGGGCTGAACTATGGTTTCAGTACTTCGAAAAATAAGGCATTGGATTTTACTGATCATTTTCATGAGGTCGGACCATTTTACAGCAATACTTGGCCTCTAGGTAAATATTTTAATTTAATCGGTCAGGTTGAGGCTCATTATATATGGGGAAATGAGCATGTTGTTAATGCTGGAGATGTGATGACGGACGGTAGCTATAACGGCTACTTGCTAAGAGCTTATCCTTTGGTGGGTATTAGCTTGGGTAAAGGTTGGGCATTAAAAGCAAAGGTTGCAGAGCTTTCTTATAAGAAGAAGCATAGTAAAGATGTTTCTATACCGAATGATCATGAAATTATCACTGGCATCAATGGTTCTACGGTTGGTCTTGGGATATCAAAAAATCTATTTATTAAGGGATAATAATGATTATTACAGAAATCACAAGAAATATCAAAAACGAGGTGGTCAATAAGCGTTGTGATCTGCTCATGATTGAATGGTACGAATCTACCAAACGTATTCAACGTTTGCGTACGGAGGAGGGTATGGATATCGCCTTTAAATTATTGGGAAACACTTCGCAATTGCATGATGGAGATATTCTGTACGAGGATGCTGACAAAATTGTTGTCATCGCCATCCGTGCTTGTGATGTGATCTGTATAGAAATGTTGAATTTTTTGGAGATTGCTTTTATAAGTTGTGAAATCGGAAACAAGCATTTGCCCTTATTTGTGAAGGGCAACGAATTACTGATTCCTTTTGAGCGAACGATGAAAAGCTGGCTGGATAAGCAAGGTATTTCTTATACACTTGCCTCTCGCCAATTACTGCGTCAGTTGAATGCTCATGTCGATGCAAATTATCATCGTCGGCTCAAATCTTCAACAAAGGGGATCCCTTTATTTATTAAAGCATAAAAAATATGGAAAATAAATTTCTAGGTAAGCTTCTTCATTTGTCAGATCCCACGTTACCGATTGGTGGATTTACACATTCTAATGGATTGGAAACCTATGTGCAAAAGGAGATCGTGCATAATAAAGCTACCGCGGAGTCGTACGTGAGACACAATTTGTGGTATAACTTGAAGTATAATGATGCGGCTTTGATGCGCCTTGCTTATGATGCTACCCGCAATCTTGATATCGATCTGTTGCGGTCTTTGGATGAGGAGTGTACGGCATTGAAGAGTCCGAAGGAAATCCGTGAAGCGAGTAAGAAATTGGGTGTGCGCTTGTATAAGATTTTTTCACGATATCAGCAGCAACCGATATTGATTTCTTGGGGTGAATTGATTAAACAGAAGAAAGTGGATAGTCATTACTGTTTGGTGTATGGTATGTTGGCAGCTTTACTTGACATCCCAATCCGGGAAGCCTTGCATGGCTACTATTATAATGCCGCCATAACGATGGTGACCAATGCTGTAAAATTGGTGCCTCTTGGACAGTTGGATGGTCAGGATATTTTGTTTTATCTGCACGATGATCTGATGACTTTATGTGATGAAACGCTGGAAGTGGATCGTGATCTGATCGGTCTTTGTAATGTTGGATTTGATATCCGCTGTATGCAGCATGAACGGTTGTATACACGGGTTTACATTTCTTAATTAAATATGAACAAATGGAAAATAGAAAATATGTTAAGATAGGTGTGGGTGGTCCAGTTGGATCTGGAAAGACGGCACTGTTGGAGTGTTTATGTAAACGTTTGAAACATGAATTGAATCTAGCGGTTATTACCAATGATATCTACACGAAGGAGGATGCCGAATACATGGCTAAAAACAGTACGTTGTCTCCAGATCGTATTATTGGAGTAGAGACGGGTGGTTGTCCGCATACAGCTATCCGTGAGGATGCGAGCATGAATCTGGAGGCTGTGGAAGAACTTGCTGAGCGCTTTCCAGATCTTGAATTGATCTTGATCGAGAGTGGCGGTGATAATTTGACTTCAACTTACAGTCCTGATCTTGCGGATATCACCATTTTTGTGATCGATGTGGGTGAGGGAGAAAAGATGCCCCGTAAAGGTGGACCGGCGATTACCCGTTCAGATTTATTGCTGATCAATAAAATGGATTTGGCTCCTTATGTTGGTGCTAGTCTGGAGGTGATGGAGCATGATGCTCGTAAGATGCGAAAGGGGGCTCCCTTTTTATTTTCGAATTTGAAAACAGGAACGGGATTGGATGAAATCATTGGATGGATCAAAAAATATGCATTGCTGCATGATGTAGCTGAACCTAATTTATTGCGTTAATATGATCTGTTCTTTAAATATCAACGTTGCCCATCGTGAAGGAAAGTCTTATCTCAAGGATGCTTATGTCACACAGCCTTTTCGTATCGTTCCGGTAGGACAATACAGGAGGGATAAAGGGGCATACTTGATGATTATGAGTTCATCACCGGGGTTACTGGATGGTGATGATCATCGGATCCAAATTAGGATAGATCCTGGTGCTAAATTGCAATTGCAGACCCAAGCGTATCAGCGTCTTTTTCATATGAAAGGTAAATCGGTACAAAAAACAGAAGTGACGCTCGGCGAAGGTGCGGTGTTTTCTTTTGTTCCGCACCCTATTGTTCCTCAAAATTCTTCTCATTTTCTCAGCCATAATATTATCCACATGCAAAAGAACTGTCACCTCATCTTGAGTGATATCGTGACTTGTGGACGGAAACTGTCGGGAGAGGTTTTTGAGTATAATCATTTTCAGAACCTAACCCAATGTTATGTAGATGGCCGACTGATATTGAAAGATAATGTGCTTCTGCAACCCGACAAAATGCCGATACAGGATATCGGGATATTGGAAGGTTTTACCCATCAGGGAACATTTATTTATCTCAATACATCAGGGAAAGCTGTTGGGGACTGGATCGAAAAATTCCATCAGCAGTATGAGCATCTTACGGATATCGAATTTGGAATCAGTGCGCTACAGCAGGATGGGTTTATGATCCGAATATTGGGTTATGGTGCCGAGCAGTTGTTTACTATTTTTCAGGAGATCCAGCAGGAACTGTGGGATGCTGAACTCCTTATTTAATTATTTTAATGGGGCTATATTTTAGTCTTATCTTATCAATTTATCTCAAAATGAGGGATCAAGTTTTAGCTTATATAAAAGCTTTTTTTAGAGGTTTCGGACAGATCATGTTGCAGGCTAATGCTTGGACAGGCATATTATTTATCAGTGCTATTTTATATGACTCGACTTTGATGGGTACGGCTGGTATATTGGCCAATATTGTCGGATTCGCAACAGCGAAAATCTTAAAATACGATGAAGAGCATATCAATAATGGATTATTTGGTTTTAATGCTTCTCTATTTGGTGTCGCTCTGGTTTTCTATTTTGAGGCCAATATCTGGATCTGGATGACATTGATTGTTGGTTCCATGTTGACCACTCTGATGATGGGTTTTGCGCTCAAAAGAAATTTACCTGCTTTTACATTTCCTTTTATAGCAATAACGTGGATTTCACTCTATATCTTGAGTATTCCACAGCTTGCTATGCCTACCGTATCACAACACTTTGTGGATATCCAAGAAATGGATGATTTCTTGATCGAGGGACATGCTTTCGGGCAAGTGATCTTTCAAGGAAGCCTGATTGCGGGATTGATCTTTTTCCTTGGGGTATTTATGAGCAATCCGATGGCTGCACTTTATGCTTTCGCAGCGGTGATCATCAGCATTTACCTATCTCATTATGGTCATGAATCGGAAACGATGATCAGCAACGGAACGTTTAGCTTTAATGCTGTACTCTGTGGTATTGCTTTAAGCGGTACTCGTGTACGGGATGGATTATATGTCCTTATTGCTGTCGTGATTGCTACTTATTGTGATCATGTGCTCGTGCACTATGGCTGGACAACACTGACTTTTCCTTTTGTAGTGGCTATGTGGGCTATGGAACCTGTTAAACGTCTGGATAAATGGATTGTGGGGTGGTTTGAAGAAACGTTTAAAAGCAGATTATCATAAAAATAACAAATGCTAGCTACTATATAAGCTGATCAATGGTGGAGTCGCCATTGGTCAGTTTGTACGGGTATAAAACAGATCAATGTTCATAAAATAAAACTATTTATCGATGAAAAAAACGCTTTATAAAATATTATCCTTACTCTTCCTTGTTATCAGTCCATTTTTATTACTTCATGCTCAGATTAGTCCTCCTGGATTGGGAAAAGCAAAAACGGCCTCCTGGTCTGCCATTGGTCTTAAAAGGCAACTGGATAGTACTGGTACGAAAGAAGCTTTGACTTACCTCGGCCTAGGAACCAAAAGTACACCTGATGATTCCAATCCTTTTCATAAACAAGCTATTTTTGTACTCAATCATGAGGTCTATCACAAATTTGCTAAGAACCAGCAATATAGTTATGCGTTGAGCTATCGTCGTCAGGATGTATATGATGCAGATGCTCCTTATCATGGTGAAGGAGTCGAGCAGGAGTTTCGCTTGTATGGCCGCTATGCTTATACGTTCAGATTCGGTGAGCGCTGGAAATGGAAAAATACAGTTAGACAGGAATTTCGTAAATTCTTTACTGCGGATTTTAAGAAAGCAGAGGAGAATTTTCAATTGCGAACTAGACTTAAAACACAGGTGAATCTGAAGCTTTCGGATAAGAATAAACAGGAACTTGCGTTTAGTGCTGAGGGCTTGTTTGCGGTAAGTAAAATGTATGAGCCGAAAGATGAATGGTCAAAATTTGCTTATAAGGAATCGCGTTTGGCTTTATATTACATGACGGATATCCCGAATACTCCTTTGCACGTGGATGTAGGATATATGAATGATTTAATTAAAGGCTATCGTCAAGCAGACTTTGGTGTTCATTATCTCGCTGTTGATCTGATCTGGAACCTTCCTTATAAAAAGAAACACTAATCGGATAGAAATTTATGTTTTCGATAATCACTGGGTGAATAACCGGTGACTTTCTTGAATAAACGGGTAAAGTAGGAGGGTGATTTATATTTCATTTCAAATGCAATGCCTGCAATATCCCTGGTAGCATCCTGTAGTAATATCTGGCTATGTAGGATACTGATTTCATTGATCCATTGTTTAGGAGGTTTATTGGTTGCTTCTTTCACACATTTGTTAAGGTAGTTTTCCGATATGTGCAATAAGTTGGCATAAAATAAAACATTCTTATGATCGGTGTGAAATTTCTGTACGAATTCTCTAAATCGAAATGCAATATCCAATTGTCTACTCATCGGTGCTTTTACTTCATAATCGGTTTTAATTATTTTTAACAAGACACATTGTAGCATCGATACACAGATTTCCATGACCTTTCCTTCGGTAAAAAGTTCTTCCTCTAAGAGTTCAAGCATTTTTTGGATCCATACAGAAACATGTTCTGAAAGAGGAGTAAAGGGATGTGAATTAAAAAATCGGATATCATTGATACCTAATTCAATATCTGTCACGATTTCATTTTCATAAACGATAAAAAAACCTTCGGCGTCATCAGAGATCGCTAACGTAGCGGTAATATTTCCTTGTTTTACATTAATCACCTGATTTTCTGCTAATGTATAGGATCCTGACTCGAGATGTTGTGTCAAGGTTCCTTTGGTTACAAAAATTAAAAAATTGAAGGTGGTACGGTATGGGATAACGGGCATGAGAATACTCCGTAGGTAATTTTCGATACGGTAGACTTGTATTTTGCTTTCATTGAAGAGATTATGCTCGGTTACATCAGGCAAAAAAAGCTTTTTGTATTCGTAATTGTTGATAATCTTAATCGACGATTTCATAGTGCTATTTCTGTAAAAAACCTTTTCATATGATGTTCATGAAAGAGATGGTGTATGTACAAATATACGATTTAGCGACCTAATTTACAGTGTAATCGTATCGATAAAATTTGTTTTAGTTTGAAGTGCTACGATATAATGGAGATAAAAAAAGCTCCAAATACTTGGAGCTTTTTTCTGTTTATTGTTTTTATTTGAGTTGATATTTTATTTTTTTTGAAAACGCATCATCGCAATATCCCCCATGATCAAAGTCAATGTAGTTCCATTGACATCGAATGAAGTGATTTTGCCTAGTGTGCTGAAATAAACGCTTTCTCCAGAGCCCTCACATGCCATTTTAGTCGATGCTAATGGACCAAAACTAATGTGATTATTTTCGGTTTTAAATGTACCATTGTAATTATTGCAGCTACTATTTCCTGATACTTTCTTTGTACTTAGATCAAATGTGATCGTAGGTTTTTCATTTGGATATAAACCCTTGAATGCAATACGTGGTCCAGAGATATAATCCAGTTCCCAAGTCCCAGCTAATGCTTGTTCGCCTTTTTCAGGTTTGATAAGTGTAAATTTAGCTAAGGTCTTACTACCTTTATTCAGACTCAATATTTCTCCAGCAATGGTGTAGCTATCTACAGCAATAATAGCTTTGGATAAGGATTGTTCGATATCAAATTCCGGACAAGCCATCATGGTAGAGATACCTTGTTCGAATTTAATTTTATTTTTTCCTACGCTATTTACTACTCCACCTAGCGTATTACAACCTGCATTGGCAGCATATCTGTTATCTTCAAATTGTAAGTAGGGAACGCGACCATTTACTTTTGCGGGTACTGTCTTGCCATCTACTTCGATTAATTGCCACTTGTTTCCTTTTAGCTGTATCACCTCTGCTGATGTTTCTTTATTCGTATTATTCTTGTAAATGGAACAACTGCTTAATCCCACGATCAACGTCGCCATGATTAAAATCTGATTGAATTTCATCTTTTATCTTTTTTGATATGTTTGTTTAACAATAGTTAGAACGTTTGGTTTGAACTTATGCTACATTTCATACAAAAAAAGAGGAAACCTGAATAGGTTTCCTCTTTCAATCAGCGATATAAAGTTCGCTATTATTTTTTATTTTGTTGTGCTTGACGCATCGCTTCTTCCATTCTTGATTGGAATGACGATTTTTTTTGCACTTTAGGATTCTTTTTATTGTCTTCTAATTTAGCTAAGATCTTATCATCATTAACCATTGAACGGATGATCAATTGTGTTAAGAAAGTAAGGATTGCACTCAAGAAGTAGTAATAGTTTAAACCTGCAGGGAAACTATTCAAAACGAAGAAGAAAATTAACGGCATAATATAACCGATATATTTCATCTGTCCTGTAGCACCTGAAGTTGCATTGTTATACCAAGTCGTCAATAGTGTAGTTAAGGTCATCAATACACACATTAAAGATACGTGATTCACGCCAAAAATTGGTGAGAATGAGAATAAGGTATCGTATGTCGACATGTCTTTCATAAACAGGAAGCTTTCTCCTCTCAGTTCGAATAAATTCGGGAAGAAGTAGAAAAAGGCAATTGTAAACGGCATCTGTAATACCAATGGAAGACAACCTCCTAATGGATTTACACCAGCTGTTTTATACAATTTCATTTGCTCCTGCTGTAGTAATACGGCATTGTCTTCACCGACCTTAGCTTTGATTTCATCCAATTGTGGTTTCAACACACGCATCTTTGCCATGGATAGGTAAGATTTGTATGTCAATGGTGATAAGACCAGTTTTAACAATAATGTCAGTACTAGGATCACGATACCATAGCTCAGGTGGAAATTGTCCAAGAAATCAAATACAGGTACAGTAATGAATTGGTTGATCCAGCGCATCGGTCCCCATCCCATATTGATGATCTTGTGAAAATCATGTCCCTCTGCTTTCAATGTTTTATATTGATTAGGGCCGAAAAAGAAATTTAACGAATAACTATTATCTTTTTGGGTTGCATAATCAAGGCGTGCTGTTGCGCTATAAAGTTTAACAACGTCGGCTTCGATTGTCGTTTTTACATTTACATCTGCTGTAGAGAAGCCTGTTTTGCTGGAAAGGATGTTGGAGAAATAGTGTTGCTTGAATGCAATCCATTCTACTTTTTCTTTAAGCTCTTTTTCTTCGTCTTTTGCTTCTGATAAATGATCTACATTACCTGCTTCTTTAAAATAGATGGTAGATTTTTGACGTTCAGAATCGATATTTTGTTCTTTCTGTAACAAAATTGTCTCCCAATCTAAAGCAATCGTTTTTTGATCGATCTTGTTTTGAATACCTTTTGTGTTGATATCAAGACCTAGGTTGTAACCATTACCTTTTATCGTATATATATATTCAATATACTGATCAGCTCCATAAGCCAATTGTAATTTAATCGATTTTGAATCTTCACCTGAAACTTTTACATCAGCATCTTCTGATGTGAAAAATAAATCATTGGTATTGATGTTCTCACCAGCGACATTGAATTTTAATCCAAATCTATTGTGGTCACCTTCGAATAATACTAATGGCTGGCCATTAAAATTTGTTTCACCTTTGAGTTGTACAGATTTTACACGACCACCTTTCGAACTTATTTTGGCGATGATTTTATCATTTTCTACGGTAATGATTTTTTCAGTTCCAACTTTTGTTGCTCCAAAAGGAAGTTTCAATGCTGCAGAATCAAGAGGTTTGGCCGCTTGTGCTGCTAGTTGTTGTGTATTCGCTTTTGTCGAGTCTGCCAAAGGCGCTAAACCTTTTTTAACGCGTGCTAACGAATCTTGTAGAACTTGTTCTTTCTTTATTTCTACTTCGGACGGTTTCATCAAATAAAATGAACCGGCTATGATTCCGAACATCAGAAGTAAACCAATAAGGGTATTTCTATCCATTTTTTTAAATTAAACTTACTTAATTGTTTCCTGCTTTTGTATCTTATTTTTCTTATTTGACAAAGCAGCGGCTACAAAGCTAACAAAAAGTGGGTGAGGATTTGCAACAGTTGACTTTAATTCTGGATGAAATTGTCCTGCCACGAAAAAAGGATGGTTTTTCAGCTCTACAATCTCCACTAAACCTGAAGTTGGATTGATACCTGAAGTAATCATACCTGCTGCCTCATATTGCTCCAAATAGTCATTATTGAATTCATAACGGTGACGGTGGCGCTCTGAAATTCTTGTTTTGCCATAAATGGCATATGCTTTTGTTCCTTTTTTGATATCACAGTCATAAGCACCCAAGCGCATGGTACCGCCCATGTTGGTGATATTTTTTTGATCTTCCATCAAATTGATTACTGGATGTGGTGTATCTGGATTCATTTCTGTGCTATTTGCATCTTTTAAACCCAATACATTACGACCAAATTCAATAACTGAACATTGCATACCTAGACATATACCAAAGAAAGGAATATTGTTTTCACGAATATATTTGATAGCCGCTAATTTTCCTTCTAATCCACGTTCTCCAAAACCTGGAGCAACGAGTACACCATCCATTTCTTTTAATTTATCCTGAACATTCTCATCATTCACACTTTCTGCTGCAATGTATTTTAATTTTACTTTACATTCATTGGATGCACCTGCGTGAATAAAACTTTCAACGATAGATTTGTATGCGTCTGGTAACTCCACATATTTACCCACCAAACCGATGTTTACTTCATTTGTCGGATTTTTTAATTTACCTAAGAAAGCCTTCCAGCTATCTAAATCAGGTTCATTTTTGTTCGAAAGTTTCAATTTAGCAAGAACGGTCTTGTCCAATTGCTCTTTCAACATATTTAAAGGAACGTCATAAATAGTTGGTGCATCAATAGATTCAACGACAGCATTGATGTTGACATTGCAAAACAAAGCTAATTTTTTGCGAATCTCTTGTGTCAATTTATGTTCTGTACGACATACTAAAATATCGGGTTGGATACCGTATTCTAATAATGTTTTAACGGAGTGTTGTGTTGGTTTTGTTTTTAACTCACCGGCTGCAGCTAAGTAGGGTACTAATGTTAAGTGTATAACAACAGAATCATGTGTGCCCAATTCCCATCTCAACTGACGAACAGCCTCGATGAATGGTAAAGATTCGATATCCCCTACAGTACCACCTAATTCTGTAATAACAATATCGTAATTTCCTGTTTCACCCAATAAACGCATGCGGTTTTTGATCTCATCTGTAATATGGGGAACAACTTGTACTGTTTTTCCTAAATATTCACCTGCACGTTCTTTTTGGATTACAGATTGATAAATACGTCCTGTAGTCACGTTATTGGCTTGTGAGGTAGGGACATTTAAGAAGCGTTCGTAATAACCTAAATCAAGATCTGTTTCAGCACCATCTTCCGTTACGTAACACTCACCATGTTCATATGGATTTAATGTTCCTGGATCAATGTTAATGTAAGGGTCAAATTTTTGAATCGTAACCTTGTAGCCACGTGCTTGGAGAAGTTTAGCAAGAGAGGATGCAATAATACCCTTCCCTAACGACGAAGTAACGCCGCCCGTAACAAAAATATATTTAGTCATATCAATAATGGATTTCAAAATATAAGGCCTAAAATGGCCTAAATATCTGCTTTATGTACGGGATACAAAGATAAGAATATTTGTGGAAGACAACGTTTTTTTTGTCTTTAATTTTTAAAAATTACTTTTTCTTATCATGCCACTGTTGGATTTATACTTTCTTCTAGTTTAATTTTGATCTGAATTTCATGAAAAAGTCCTCGAAATATTTTTTCGATAGATGTGCTGTAAGAAAGGTTCCTGTTATCACCAAAACATAGAAAATTAGGAAGCTGAGTTGTGAATCGAGTGCCAATAGGTACTTTTTTCCTAAGTGAATAACGGCAAATATCACGATCATATGATACATGTAGATCCCATAGGATATTTTCCCACCATAATCTAGAAATCGACTGCTAAATAAAGATGTTGTGTTTAATTTTACTCCAATATATAGGATAAGGTGAAGAAAGAGGGCATTAAGAATGATATAAGAAAAGACCCAATGCTCAAAAATATCGTATCCAATTAATGCCGTACAGGTATTTCTGAAAAAGAAATATACAAAAAGCAAGGCAAATAAAAGATAATTGACCAGGGCATACTTTTGATACCATGCTTGCAAGTTTAGGGTCGTACGGTATAAGAAATAAGCCCCAAGAGCCCCTATTGCCATAGATTCGAAGGCAAAAGTTTTAATGAGGTGTATGATTAATGGGTCGGTAATGATGTTGTTGAAACAAAGAACCAATAATAGGATCTTGATTAGAAATACGCTTATAATTAAAGCGAGCTTATTATTGATCCATTTAAATAAGGGAGCCCATATCATATAAAACCATTCTTCAACACCGATGGACCATAGAGGTTCCAATAGGTGCGAACCATATTTAAAGGTAACGAGACTGGGTAAAAATAGAATAAACAACAACCAAACTTGTCCTAGGGTATAGGGGAATGCATAGTTGATATGTAAGAACTGAAATAGAAAGGGAAAGATAACGATGCCTATGACAACCAATAAAAAATATAAGGGCCAAATGCGGATCACTCTTTTGAGGTAGAAATTTTTAATAGATATCGTGTTTTTATGATCTTTTTCTTTTAGCAACAAATAACTGATCAAGAAACCACTCAATACGAAGAAAAATTTGACAGCTGTGGTTCCATTTTGAAAAAAACTGAAATGTTCATAGCTAATGAAATCATTTTTTGCACGAATCACTTCTCCATGGTGAAAGATGACAAGCAGTGCTGCAAAAAAACGGAACGCATTTAGATTTGGAAAAAAAGATATATTCTTATACATTGTTGCCGTAAAAATAGTAATATTAGTTTATTTTCAGGTGTTATTTTTGTTCTTACAAATGGGCCTAACAGCCTTTTAAACACGATGTATTTGATATGAACAGCATATTTTTTAGGATTGGGACACCCTTGAACCGTTGAAGGTACACTTTCGTATTTCTAAAGTATACTAGTAAAGATCAAAATTACCTCGGCTATCTAAGGATACCTGAATTTTTTTTGAATGTTTGTCCATAATTTTCATACTATAGCTCTGCTTATCTTTATTTATATCCAAAGTGACTTGAAAATCTTTTAAAGCAGGTAATAGGTATTGATTATACAGCGAAAGTGTAGTCAATTGATCACTATAGCGACGATTTTCTTTTTTAAACAATTGTTGTAAATAATGGATATTCCAAGCTAATTTGGTGACAGCGTAACTATCTGGAAGTGCTGGTTCTTGCTCTTGAGATTGTTCTACAAATTGTAGATATCCCCATCTCTCAGGATAGTGCATATTAATTAAACCGATGGGTGACCATACCCAATTGTCTTCTGGAAGGATTTTATTGTTTTCTTTTTTTCGACTATAACGGTTATTGTTGATGTCATGTTGCCACTGCACGCGCGAAAAGTTGCATAACCAATAATCATCTTTTTTTGGCATCGGAGAGTTTCCGAAGGCGTAGAGTGACTGATGTGGAATGGCAAATTCAACGGACCAGAAAGAATCGATATCGTGTGGATTGTTGAGCGAGCCATGGATATGTACGGCTGATTTTAGGTTTTTTACGTCCCAGTGTGTGATGGCTTGTCCGCCGAAGCGATAAGGTTTTGGTAGCATCAGATCAAAGATCGTATTTAGGGGATTGACTTCTATTTCATAATATTCCGCCTGTTGAAGGTTTGGTTTTAAAAATATTTCAAAGTCATTGTTGAGATAAATAATCTCGTCGTGCTGATCAATATCTCCCCAGATATGTGGCTCATATAATTTTGCATACACATATAGATAAGTGGAGTCCCAAAGCATTTTTACTTCGGTTTTATAGGAAGGTTTTTTAAAGTCACCGCCTTGTATATCTTCAAAATTGTTGATGGTCTTTGCTTTTGTCCAACTTTTTTCATCGTCTTTACCATCAATTGTTAGAGATTCGGTCGTTTTGAGGACTGCATAAGTTTTCGGAATAGATTGTAACGCTAAAAAATCTTGAATAGCGTTTTGAGCATAACTGTTATAAAAACAGCATAAGAATAGGAGACTGAAAATAGATTTGTTCATAATATACTTTTCTGCCCATAAGATAAACTAAAAAGATTTAGCATGAAAATGATTTTTGACATGTAAAGAAAATGTTGCTCATATTTAATGAGCTGCGGTAGTTTAGAGCTTGAATTGATTGGGGTTGAGACAGCGGGTTATACCATCCAAAAAAATAGGTAGACCAGTGGTCGAATGATACCTGATCATGTTTTTTAACCAAAAATGTCTTAGATTGAGTTGAAATAGGAGAAGCTAGAACCTCAGGTGTTACGATGTAAAAGTAGGAAGGGAAGAAAATAAAAAAAGGCATTTGAATTAATTCCAATGCCTTTTTTTATACTTGCGTAGTCGTGATTAGATTCTTTTAGATTTAATACGAGCAGCTTTACCAGTAAGACCACGTAAATAAAATAATTTAGCGCGACGTACTTTACCGTAGCTGTTTACTACAATTTTTTCAATGTTTGGCGAATTTATAGGGAAGATACGTTCCACACCAATGCCATTTGAAATTTTGCGTACAGTGAAAGTTGAATTAACACCTTCGCTGTTCAATTGGATAACCACACCTTGGTAAATTTGGATACGCTCTTTATTTCCCTCGCGAATTTTATAATGAACGCTTATGGTGTCTCCTGCTTTAAATGCGGGAACTTCATTTTTGATTACCGCTTGTTCTTCTACAAATTTTACTAAATCCATGATTTTGAGTAATTAAATACGATTATTAGCCTGTAAAAATCGGAATGCAATATTACAGCTTTTTTTTTACTTTAAGAAATACTTTTTTCAAAAAGATGTAAGCTGCCTTAGTTTGTTGCAAAGATAGAAAAACCCTTTTAATATTTAGACCCCTAGGCTTGGATATATGATAAAAAGTTTTGCACATCCTGATTTTGATCTTTCCACATTTTATTAAATGTGGATATGATATTTTATTTCTCAATAAATCAGCTCTTTAATGAGGGAAGTGAAAAATAGTGTTGATACATTGAAAAATCGCTGTATATTTGCATCACAATAAAAAAAGGTGATACCTTTTCGGGGTGTAGCGTAGCCCGGTATCGCGCCTCGTTTGGGACGAGGAGGTCGTAGGTTCGAATCCTGCCACCCCGACAAAAGCCACTGATTATCAGTGGCTTTTTCTTTTTTAGACATTTTTCGGACAAACTTAATTGTTTTGGGGCAGTTTCAAAAGCTGTTGACCAAGCAAATAATCTAGTAATTCTGAACATCAATACTTCATGTCACCCCCTTCTATAAATAGGCTTCTTGAGATTTTTTATTCTTGCATGGAAAGATTCAACAGATGCATGTCCGATTTTGTTGTCGAAGTAGTTCCGTATGTTCTTGTGGTGTAATGGTATTGTGCTTGCCAAAGCGTTAAGGATTTAAAGCCTGCCTTTTCTACTTTTTTGATCCATCGTGATAATCGGATAAATCTGTGCTTCTTGTCCGTGGTTGTGCTGAATATCCAGGAAAGCTCCTGAGAATGCCTATATGTTTTTTTTAATATTTAGATGATCGTTCCAGCAGCATCGTTACCCTTTTTCCGCTGTTATACTGTCCACCCCTAAGAGCAATGATTATCCCCCCCCAGCTTTCTGATAAAAAAGTATCAATACCAACACTTTCTCCTATTTCTGTTAAAATATGAGCATGAGTTGGTAAAATTCGATGGAAATACTGTCTGTCCAAACACTAATTTTGGTCTATCAGAGTACAACTAATCAATTTAAGAAATACTATAATCGGCCTGATAGATTGGTATTTATATCGTGCTGTCCGTGCAAAATAGATGAAGTGACTGAACCTATGAAGAGCTGAATTACACCTGTTTAATAAATTATGAATATGTATGAAAATCCACCAAAAAAAAACCTATTTGGTATTTTAGTATTGTTGCTATTATTGTGCCAGCAGCTCAATGCGCAACAACAAAGAACGATAACTGGAATCGTTAAAGATGAAAAGGGAAAACCTTTGTCTGATCTGAGTATTGTGGAAAAAGGAATGGGAAATGCCTCCAAATCTGATGCTGATGGTAAGTTTTCCATGAAGCTCAAATCGGCAAATCCGACCTTGGTATTTAGCTATGTTGGCTATCTTAAGCAGGAGAAGCTACTAAGTGCTGGTGAAAATACGCTGCGGATCACGATGCAAGAAGATGGTACTGGGCTAGATGAAGTAGTTGTGATGGGGTATCAGGATGTGCAGCGTCGAAAGACAACCGGAGCGATCGCTACGGTAAAAGGTAAAGATTTTGAAAATACTCCTTATGCAACTTTTGACGCTATGTTACAGGGGCGTGTAGCTGGATTGACGGTATTGAGCACATCGGGCGAGCCAGGGACCAATAACATCGTTAATATACGCGGAACGAGTAACTTGGGATTGGCGGATAATGTCTTGCAGGCACCTTTATATGTGATTGATAATATCATCTACGATGTTAGTGATATTCAAGCAGCATATGGTAATACAAGTCCTTTGCAGGCTATAAACCCCAACGATATTGAGTCGGTCGATATATTAAAAGATGCATCTGCTTCGGCCATCTATGGTGCACGTGCTGCAAATGGAGTCATCATCATTAAAACCAAACGTCCAGCGCATGGTAAGCCTGAGATACGTATCTCTGCATACAACGGCGTTTCAAATCGCCCGGCGATGAAACCGATTACCGTAGGAGCTGCGGAAAGAAGAATGAAGATGAACTTACTGTATAATGGAGGAGCGTATGACTGGTTCAACAACGGATCGATTAGCCAGATGTTGACCGATAGTTTGAATCCTTCCTTTAATAATAATGTCGATTGGCAGGGACTTTTTCTGCAGTCTGCCAATATCAATAATGTGAATATGAGCATTGGCGCGACCATGGAGAAATTTATGTACCGTTTCTCTGCACAACGGTATTATGAGCAAGGGGTGATGATGGGATTTGAAAATGAGAACTTAACTCCTCGCTTGATGTTACAGGCCAATCCGACAGATAACTTCCAATTTGAGACCAATTTATTTGCAGGTTTTACAAAAGCTAAACACGGTTCTGGCGATGATCAGAAATACCCGTTCAGTACTTGGGGATTTCCTTCTTCTTTATATGAAATTACCGATGTTGAAGAACGGATTTATACTGGTCGTTATGATGGAATGATGGATCGCGACAACTCCTTCAGCCTGAATGGTAACTTTGCGGCTACACTTAAAAAATTTCTGATCAATGGGCTTACTTTGCGGTCTCAATTTTCATTCAACGTAAATAACAATACACGCGATCTTTTTCGTCCCAAACTTCTGACGGGAAACCGCAACTTTGCTCAAAATTGGGTTAATCAAAATAAACGATGGGAGTGGGAGACTTATTTCAACTACATCAAAAGTATTCGGAATATTCATAACCTAAGTGCAGTTTTAGGGACTGGTATCGAGCGTAATACCTCCAACAATAATTATATGTATGGATATAGTGATAATGGGGATTATGTGAAGACAGTTACCGGAATTCCTCCAGGATCCGATCTTTATGCTGTAACATCCATCAGTGAACGATCAAGGGTATCATTTTTCGGGCGCTTTGGATATGACTATAAGGATAAATACTTGGTTTCGGCAAGTTACCGTATGGATGCTTCCTCACGCTACAGTAAGGACAATCGGTGGGGTATTTTTCCTTCGATCTCGGCAGGATGGGTACTTTCGGAAGAGCCATTTTTTCAGGAAGTAAAAAATGTGGTGTCATTTTTTAAATTGCGAGGTAGTTATGGGTTGACTGGGCGCGATCCAGGATCGGTATATGCACGTTATAATACGTTGACATTTGATGCCTCCTACAATGGTTCGGTACTGGACAATGGTATCGAAGGTTCGTTATTGTCTTATAATGGTGTGCGAACCACCTATCCCAACTACGGTTCACCAGCGACGTCTGCTACTATTAAATGGGAACGGTCACCACAGCTAAACATTGGTTTTGACATGAATCTATTGCACGATCGGCTGACCGTGACATCTGATTTTTATATACGTGACTCAAAGGATCTGGTCTATGACCTGATGATGCCGATTACATCAGGCTATAGTAGTATCTCGAACAATTTTATTAGTGTCAGAAACAGTGGTGTCGAACTAACGCTTGTATCCCGTAATATGGCACCTGGATCGGCATTCCAGTGGACTACAAACTTCAATATTGCCTATAACAAAAATTACGTGACCAGCTTGCCTGATGGTGGAAAGGAAATACAGGTGGGCCCACCCTGGATGCAACGTGCATTGAATGTTGGCCAGCCTATTTTTCCGTTCAAGGTCTGGGATGTCGATGGAGTATATGCGACTAATGCTGAGGTACCTATAGATCCCCTGACCGGAAGAAGAATTTATCATTTCAATCAAAGTGTTCCTTATCAAGCTGGAGACCCTAGACGTAGGGATGTCAACGGTGACTATGTGATTGATTATAACGATAAGATTGACATGGGAAATCCCAATCCTGATCTTGTGGGTGGATTTATTAACCAGTTTTCTTATAAAAACTTTAGCCTATCTACGCTGATAAGTTTTGTTGTTGGACGTTCTTTATGGAATGGTTATTTATCCGATAAGTTGCAGGATGCAGGATCTTCGTCTTTATATAATACATGGGGAACTAATTCTGCGATTGCTGGGGATTTCAAATCTAGTGATTTTTGGATGAAAGAGGGTGACCAGACCAAGTTTCCGAATTTGTTTCGCAACACGGTGGACAACTGGCATATTGCCAACAGTACTTTTGTAGAAAATGCCAGCTTTGTGCGTTTGAAAAATATACAACTGAGCTATACGTTTCCACAGGCAATGATACAGAAACTTAAATTGAAAATGCTCCGCATGTATGGCGTGGTCGATAATGTGGCAATTAAGTCGTGGTCCTCAGTACCTGATCCTGAAGCTGTACAAGCCAATGGTTATTCAACAGGTAATGGCTATCCGATCCCAAAAAAATGGACGATAGGTTTAGATGTAACGTTTTAATCGTAGTCAACTCCGTCTGACCGATGGAAATAAAATTATTTACAGATGAAAAGAAAAATATTGTTTTTGATGCTGACTTCACTGTTGTATGTGGCATCCAGTTGCTCTAAGTTTTTGGATATTGAGCCTGTCAGCTCTGCTACAGATGAAAACTTTTGGAAGACGCAGGCCGATGCCAACGATGCAACGGCATCAATATATGCACTTTTGCGTAAGGCACTAAATCAGGCGAGTGGAACAGCCTTTTATGCGTATGGTGATCTATTGACTGACGAATTTACCTCTTCTTCGGATCAGGATTTTGCTCCGATTATCAATATGCAGCTGAATACGCCTGTGCCAGCGGGTGAATCCTTTAGGCCTATGTATCCACTACGTCGTTATGACATCTTCTACCAGGTGATCGATCAGGCTAACCGAGTGATCCAGAAACTCCCTGAGATGGATGAAAGCTTGTTTGATGACTTATCAGTACGTGATTATTATATCGGTGAAGCGTATTTTATGCGCGCATTTGCTTATTTCTATATGGCAAGAGTATGGGGAACTGTCCCTATTATAACAGAGTCCGTGGCGCCAATCAATGCAGTCAACCTTGCCGTGAGTCGAGAAAGTGACGTGTTGGACCAGAGCCAAGCAGATCTGACCAAGGCTTTGACCTTGCTTAAATGGGAGAATATTGATAAGAATGATTTTGCGGTACGTGGCAGTATGGGAGCTGCGCTTGCACTGCAGGCACATCTAAGTGCCTGGAGAGGAGAATATCCCGACTGTATCCAAGCTGCAGAATCCGTATTGGAAAGTGGTCTCTATTCTTTTGTGGGTAGAGACAGCATCGGGTACCGGAGCATTTATCAGGGGAAATCTAATGAAGGAATTTTTGAAATCTCACAAAATGGAGTAAATGAGGGTTCGAGGAACGGAATAGGTTATTACACCTTGGCAGGACCTTACTATCGTATCCTGACCGATCCATTCTTTAGAATCAGTCAGGATTATATTAAAAATCTATTCAAAGACACCAAAGACAAGCGTTTTAAAAGTGTATTTGATGTGGAATATAATAGCAACTACGCGCTTTGTACCAAATATGCAAACGTCAGATATTCCAGTACCACTTCCAATGCTAATGCCGTATTTAAAAATAACATGGTGATCTTTCGGTATTCGGATATCAAATTATTGCTGGCCGAGGCTATGGCGGCCATCGGTAATAATGGTGCTGCGGAGACCATCTTGAATGAAATCCGTACACAAGCAGGATTGTCTGCTTACGACAAGGACGAACCACTAATTCAGGCGATCTTTAATGAGCGTGCACGCGAACTATTTTTAGAAGGGCACCGCTATTACGATTTGGTGCGACTATATAAGCATTTTGGTGTGTTTAAATTTCCAGAAGGCAAAATGAACCAATCGCAATTTAATGCAAAAAAATATTTTTGGCCCTTTGATCAAAGCTTGTTAGACGCTAATCCTATGCTTAATCAGACGCCATTCTGGGGAATGGTAAATATGTAATCCACTATCAAAACTTGAAATAAATGAAAACCTTATATCAATTAGCCCTACTGCTGTTCTTTGGCCTGACCATGGTCGCCTGTAAGAAGGCAGCGTACCTTACGGATGACGGGATCCATGTAGCTGAAGTGAATTTGTCTACTTATGACTACCTCGCAGCACATCCCAACGGGATGTTTGACACCTTGCTTTTGGTTATTGACCATTTTAAAATGAAAGATGAGATTAACCAGGCGAAAACATTTTGGGCACCGTCGGATTATTCTGTCAATCGGTATTACAAACAAAAGGCAGACTCTGTGAAGTTTGTGGATGAAAATGCACAATATTCTTTTACCCAATTTTTAAATGAAATTCCTGTTGATTCAGTCCGAGCTTACATCTATAATGATGCAGCCTATAATCTTGAGACAGCAACGACGAGTTACAAGGGGATTAGTAATTCGGGTAATTTTAATGGTTTTGTTTATCATAAACAAAAGCAAGGCAAAGCTGCCTGGTCTTCGCAGCCTGTCTATTACTTGTACTACGTTAAAGTACGGGGCGAGGCAGATCAGATTGGACCTGATGGTACCGTCACGGTCAAAGAAGATGATCAGTCAGATGTGCGTGTACGCTGTCAGACCACAGGTATCAGGACATCCTCCGGTACCATGCTCAACGTATTGGCTAATACCCACACTTTTATTGGTGATTTTGTGCCACGTCTACTTACAGGTCCCAAGATTGTGGAAAATGAGGCTGAAATTACGTTTGATTATGATTTGACTATCAAATATGATGCAGTCAGTTATACAGGAACTGCCGTGGATCTGTTATTGCCGCGTCTGGCCCGTTTTTACGGGATTCAAGCGAATCAGATTTCATCACTTGTGGGCAAAGATATCACTTACTATGCTGTTGAACCCAATGGTACATTAAATCCGAATAGTACCGCGAATGCACCGGGAAATTGGTTTGATTCAAAAGGTCAAACCTGCTTTTGGGGTACGGATGCACGAGTGGTCTCGGAGTTGGCTACTACGGCTGCAACAGGTGTCATGACCTTTAATATCCTGCAATATCCAGGACAAGCTGCCGTGGGTACAACCTATACCATAAAACAAGCGCTCGTGTATAAATCGAAATCAAAAGGCGACCTGAAAGCTGTTTTTGTTTTCCACATTAAGATCAAATAAATTATGAAAAAACGAAGTTTTATACTAGGCATAGCCAGTTTATCCATTTTGGTGTTTCAAGCTTGCAAGAGCGATCAAATTGGTTATTTGAGTGAAAATATGCGCTACAATGTGGCTAATTTACAGGTGAACCAAGGGATGGTTGTGTATACACAGTCTTTGATCGCAAATGGAAGTACAACTCCCTTGACAGTTAATTTACTGAACGTAAGAAATAAAGAAACAGGCGAATTGACAACCGAATTTTTTAAAGAACATGAGATTTCTACTTATTTGTCAGAAATCACGTGGCGAGATACCACGCTCGATCAACTGAACGCCAAGATTGGTAAAGCCAAATATGCAGCGATGACACTCAATACCATTGGGGGAAGGGTTGGTTTTTCGCCAGCCACACAATTTGTTAAACCTGGACAATACAGCATTGATGTGGAGGTAAGTAATATTGCAGGAAGTAGAACATTTAAAAATATCCTCGATTTTAATGTCATAGGAGCAAAAAAAGACTCGGTATTTTTTAAATCTTGTACGAGTTCGGATTATGGTGCGGAAGCCAACTTCTTACCTTATACAGATTATGAAATAACTATTGAACATCAACCTGAAGGGGAAAATAAGATTGTGTACATATGGGAAGATAAAAATGGGAAACCTTTTAATCCAAAAAAAGGAGAGGTCATTAAACGTGGTGACAGACCAACCTTCAAAAATTGGTCTCCTTATTATCCCGAACAAGTCAGCGATACAGCCTTGGTATATCGTTACCCAGACGTTTCGGGTCTAGTGTACCCCATTATGAATGGTACTTACGTTGGTTCAGAATATTGGTCTGGAGACCCAATTTCTTATTATCGAGTGATTGGTACTGCCACTAGTCTGGGGCGTAACCTTAACCCAGTATCCACTATCAAATTTTATAGAAGTGGTACTTACATTGTTCGGTTCAGGTTTTTAACGGTGACGCATAGTTGATCTCTAATTTATTAATAGCACAAATTATGAAAAGTATATTGTATAAAATCTTGATGCTGTTTATTGTTTCTTTTTTGCTGATTTCGCAGGGGTGTAGCAAAAAGATGAATAACCTCAATGAAGAATTGCCTATCCAACCTACGGAGCCTTCTGTTGACAATAATGATTCGTTGAAGATCTATAAACCGAAGGAGTTTGCCGGCATGGATTATAACAATAAGGATAGTAAATGGGCGTATGCGCGAAGTCGTCAGTCGGAGCATTTTATCGTCTTTTGGGGGGCAAGCTATGGGAAAAATGATCCGAATGCCAGTACTGTTCCCGAAGCGTATCGGGTCGATATAGATGATCTTCTTGCCAAAGCTGAACAGTTTTACCAATTGAATATCACAACCCTAAAATTTGCCGAACGTAAAATGAATCGGTCTAATCTAGATAAGTATAAGATGATGATTTTTGTTCATTATACGACCGATTGGATGGCTTATGGAGGTGGTTATGACGATACAATTGGCGCATTATGGATCAATCCAGCGACCTGTAAACCAGTGGGGGCTGTTATTGCACATGAAATTGGCCATAGTTTTCAATATCAGGTGTTTGCAGATCTGAAAGGAGGACATGGTTTTCGATATGGCTTTGGTGGCAAAAATGGTAACGGATTTTGGGAGCAGACGGCACAATGGCAGGCTTATCAAACCTATCCAGATCAGGCTTTTTCAGGACATGATTTTACGGTCTATACCGAAAACTATTATCGTCATATTCATCACGAAAAGTATCGTTATGCTAGCTATTTTATCCATTGGTATTGGGCTAATAAGCATGGAATAGATATGATTGGTCGGATTTGGCGCGAGGCTTTAAAACCAGAAGATCCGGTTCAGGCCTATATGCGTATAACAGGTATTAACGTCAATCAGTTCAACAGTGAAATTTATGAAGCTGCTACCCGTTTTGTGACCTGGGATCTAAATAGTATCAGGGAGTATGGGAAAAATTATATTGGTAAACTGACTACAAAATTTACAAGACAGTCCAATGGAAGTCTTCGCGTTACTTATGATCGTTGTCCAGGTACAACCGGTTACAATGTGATTCCTTTGGATCTACCAGTTGCCGGCACTAAGGTGACGACATCTTTTAAAGGATTGACCAACGTCCCAGGATTTAATACCGTAGATCCTACTCGTGCGGGCTGGAGATATGGTTATGTTGCTTTACTCAAAGATGGTACTCGGGTGTATGGTGAGATGGCACAGGGTGCTGATAATGAGGTGTCGTTTACTGTTCCTGTAAATTGTTCTAACTTGTGGTTTGTCGTTACAGGTGCCCCAACAGTTTACGAGCCACATGCTTGGGATGATGTAGATACCAATGATGAGCAGTGGCCCTATGAGGTCAAATTTACCAATACAACTGCAATAGGATATAATGATGTGATTAGTCAGCCGAAAGATATTACTTTTAATTATGATGTTAGTTTTGCTGCTGATGCGGCCTTATACTCCGGTACAAAAGTAAACGTTAATGCAACTCAACTCGGTGAGGCTTTTGCTATATCTTCAGCAGATCTAGCGGATTTGATGACCAGTGGAAAAATAAAATTTTACGCTGTGGAGTCGAATGGAAGTTTAAATCCAAATAATACGGCCACGGGCTACGGTCATTGGTTTACTGAGAAAGGTAATGTAACCCAATGGGGAGCTGCTTCAGCATTCTTTTCCGAATTTAATGCAGGTACAATCGGATTTTCAATAGGACAGTATCCAGGGGCTTTGACCGCTGGACAAAAATATACTTTCAAGCAAGCCATGGTGTATAATTATAATGGAACAAAGACAGTTCAAGCAACTTTTGTATTTACCCTCAATATCAAATAGCTCTGTTTTTAGTGATAATAACTTGGTTAAGTTTATTTTGTGAAATCATGTTCGTACAGTAAACAATAGTAAAACGCTCCACACCTGTAATAATTTTACAGGGTGGGGCGTTTTTTTAGCCGATTATATGATGAATTTATTTAGGAGCATTTTACTTGCAAAAAATGAGTGAAAATATTATCTTTGCCTTTGTTAAAAAGGTGATACTTTTTCGGGGTGTAGCGTAGCCCGGTATCGCGCCACATTTGGGATGTGGAGGTCGTAGGTTCGAATCCTGCCACCCCGACTAAAACGACAAATGGTGCCATTGGAAGACAAATGGTGCCATTTTTCATTTTAATCCCTTTTTTATTGCTATTACAAGGCTTTCTATAAAAATTCCCTTTAATTAAAGGTCTGATACCTGCTGCTAAAATCTCTACATTGATACAGGGCATATTTGTGGTATCTGTATCTGATAATTTCGATGAACGAATAGATAAAAAGATTTTCCATGCAGAAATTGTGGTGGACAATGATAAGGTTGCTGCTGAAGCCAAAGCCTACAAAAAGATACCCGAAATTTTATCCTTTGTAGATAGCCACGGAGAAGATAAGATGAAACAGGAAATTGAAGCTAACTACAGGCAAATTAAATTGGATGTCGATGTCATTGAAAGTGAACTGGAACGTATTAAGAATGATTCGGATTTACAGCATTTGGTACAGAGTTACAAAGCAAAAAGGATTGGCGGTATTGTCAATCCTTTTTGCTTTCAACATGATTATTTAACTTCGATGGATTAAAGGTTATGCCGGCAATTCAGCTACAGCTTTTCCTTTCATTCCCTCATTAACCAGATAACCAACAAAAGCAGCAAAAGGAGCAATATCCTGATCTACGCTTGCTTTTTCAAGCGCTTGCATATATTCATCTCTTCTTTCCACGGGTATCACTGTCCAAGGATAACCTCCAGAAGCCAACATGGCATTCATTAAGAACCTTCCTATACGTCCGTTACCGTCCATGTAAGGGTGAATGAATACAAATATAAAATGTCCTAAAACAGCCCTAACAGAAGCTTCTGGTTCTTCTTCGAGCATTTCAAACAATATAGGCATAGCATCTCTCATAGCGTCTACGCTAAGTGGAACATGCTTGGAATTACCTATATATACCTGATGGTTACGATAACCGGCAAGATCTGATGCTTTCAGTATTCCAGCAGTTACGCTTGGGTCAAACAGCTCTCTATACCATTTTGAATGATCCATATCTGCTTGTATACCGGCATTTTTACCTTGTAAAACAGCTCTTATACTTTCTTTTACAGACAGGAAAGCTTGATAATAGCCCCTGGCGGCCATCGCATCACGTTGCTTTCGGTCTTCCTCATTTTCTTTGGCATTCCATTCGCCTGAACTTACCTTAGCAATAAGCTCGGGCGTTACTCGGTAACGCTCAATGGATAGTGAGTGGTAAGCATCTGTCAAATATATATCGTCTATATTTTTAATATACAAATCATGATTGGCTGGAATGCCGGGTGAAGCAGGAAAGTTTTTGATCACAACTTCACGCATTTGTGTCCACATCAGGCGTATACGGTTTGCGTAGGGTGACCGTTCACGGGTGGACAACTTTAGGTCCAGTTTGCTTTCAAAAGGGTCTTCTTCACGGATATCATAGTCTGCCTGCTTAAAAGTGTCTATAATTTGATCGGCTATCTTGTCCCTGTCAATATTACGGAAAGCGCCGGCAAGGCGTCCGGCTAAAGTAGTATGTCCGTTCTCTAGAAGTACTGGTAAAAGCTCCGAAGCATCGCGTATCAGCGACAATACTGTACGTGCATCAATAGCATTACGGGTATAGGTGCTGGCAGAACTGTATATTAATGCCGACTGTAGATTGTACATCCGGATACCGTTTGGAGTTACCATAAGCTGATCTGCAGATGGCAGTTCTCCACGCATATTGAACAATGAAGTATTATGTGGCAACGGCGTAGGATTGTTGTTTCCTTGTGGCGAACGAACAAGCAATTGCTGTGGTACCGACTGATTGGCCGCATGTAGCAATAGTGATTGATCGGCAGACAGGCACCAATTATCACCATACTTTCTTTCTAGAAATACAGCAACAAAATTCCAATAAGAGCTATACCAGGCTGTTGTCTCACCATCCTTTTCCTCCGGACTAGTGGTGATATACCATCCTTTAGCTACCTCTCGTATAAAACCATTTTTGGAAAGTATCTCACGGTATTTCCGGTTCGGCATATCATCGGTATGAATGCCTACAATCCCCTTTTCCTGTAGTTCTTGCAAGAATTTTAGGGCTTCTACAAATCTTTCACGTGGTGTTGCCATAACCTTATAAATTTATTAAACACTGCTGTGTTATTTTTATTAAAAACAGATGTGATAAATTTAGTAAATATTGTTGTGGTAATTATATTAAACCGTGTTATTTTTTAAATTAATACAGAGCTTTCGTAAACTTTACAATTTTGTAAAACTCATACTAAATGGAGGCATTTGAGCAACACCCGGAGAAGTTATGAAAGCCAGAGCACCGCCTTTACGGAGCATGTCCGTTCCCTTTGAAAAAAAATAGTTGTGAACACTGCGGGCAGCTTTCGCTCTTGCAAGATCTTTCCCCTAGAATAGGAAAGGTCAAATACTGTAGTATCACCAAATGGAATATTGCTGGTAACCACATCGTAGCTTCCCTTTTCTTTTTGAGGTATCTCTTCAAATCCACATACACGGATCTGAAGTTCTTTTTCGAACGCTCCGCCTAGATCTCTTTTCTAAATCGGTGTGGATTAATTGAAAAAAACAATAAACAAACGATGGGTGATAAGAAAAAAACATTAAATGAGGTTACAGCAGGGGATCTTTCTGAGATTTTTGAAAATTTAAGAAAAGATGGATTTATATTCCGCGCAGATTTTTCGCAAATTTCGAAACGTCTGTTAAAGGAATGTTTATCGATAAATCCATTTTCAGAAGACTTCCAAACGCTGGTTATTTCATATCTCGAACATATAGAATTTGATAAAAAAAGGAAAGATAAATTCGAAGATGAAATTTTCAAAGATTTTCGGAATGAGGAAAGAAAAAGAATATTGGCCGCAATTGAGAATGAAAAAGATTTTCATAAATACATCTGTAAGAACTATTTTGATTTAAAAAGAGAGCCCAAAGAGGAGCTGCTTGAAGCTTTTAATAAGTCGAGTAATCTGTAAGAAATAGACGAAACATTAGAAAAAATCCAAAAAATGATGGATGATATTTCGAAGAGGAATGATTCGGCAGAGCTTCAAGAGAAAAAACCAATTCTATATTACTATCAGGAACATAATGAAAAAGCAAAAGAATGAGATCCTTACTTTTTTAAAGAACGTGTCACGTCCTGATATTACGGTGTTATATATCCGTTACATATTTCCCGTATTATATTTCCGTGATCGATCCATGATGTTATCAATTTAATGTTGTATGCGGCAGAGATCTCAACAATATATTATTCTATAATTGTAGCTTGGTTAAGTGCTCTGAAGCTGTGACTCACGGTAAGCAATTGCTCTTGTATAAAAGTCCTCTACGATATTATAATAAGTATCTGCAAATTCAGAAGAGGATCCGTTTGTATTAATCTGGAATACAAGATCATGAAAAGAGCCGTCCCATTCAAACTCCTTACTTTCAATAAATGCAGGATCAAAGTTTTTTATCACACTGATGTGCGTATTGCAAGGCTTTTCTTTGGTTAATAATAACGCTTTCCCAGTATTTAATAGGGCAGTATAGCAATAATAAATACCTTCGACCCATTCTCTTTGGTTTATAGCCTCTTTAGCCCGATTTAAGGTTTCACGTACTTCTTCAAATACAACACCCACCATATCCATCATCGGAACGGCGCATTCACCAATACCAATTTTAGTTTCGTAAATTTTTTCATTTCCCCAATCCATTAAATGGAATTGGTTAACTTCTTTCAGCTCGCCAAGAGGTTTTAAAAGAGTGTAAAAATGGTTCTTTCCCATTCGATTGTAATAATCGTTAAAGTTTTCATCGTCCTTCATGTTTTCCTGATAATTATTCAGTAGAGATCTTACAGCATCTGGAATACATTTGGATGGAAGTTTAATTATTTTTTCCGCGATGGCACCATTTCCGCTGCTATCCAGGCCTCCGCCTAACAATACCTGCATGGCAGGTAGGATATATTGACCGATCTTCATGGACATTCCGTGAAAACCGATTGATGCGATTGCATGATGTGCGCAACCGTTCATACAGCCAGAGATCTTTACTTTGATTTCCTTCTCAAAAACAATATCACCATATTCTTTTGTCAGCACTTTCTCAAGTTCCTCTGCCAATCCCACTGAACTTGCAATACCGAGATTACAGGTATCCGTTCCCGGACATGCGGTAACATCATATAGAGTATCAAAACCAGGTTCGGCTAAATTTATTGTATCCAGCGCAATAAACAACGATTTTAAAGCCTCGGGTTTTACATATTTTAATAAAATACCTTGATTAACTGTAATGCGCATGTCAGCAGAGGCATGAACACGTGCTATTTTAGCCAGTTTCCGTGCATTTTCGGCATTGATATTACCTGAAGGAAGTTTAATCTGTACAGCACAATAACCTTTTTGTTTCTGTTCATATTGGTTGAGTCTTAACCAACGTTCATATTTTTGAAAATTTACAGGATCTTCAGAGCTCCATGCGGATCGTTCGGGAATCTCAGATGCGGTATAATCGTTCAGGTCAATAGGGAATGTTTTAACAGACAAAGATTCCCATTCGGTTTGAACCAGTTCAAGGAATGGGTCTATACCCATATCCTGGATCAAGTATTTTAGTCTTGCTTTATGCCTTTTGGCACGTTCACCATATCGGTCAAAAATTCGTAAACAGGCTTCTGTGAAAGGAATAATCCTATCTTCTTCCATGAAATCCGTTATTCTATGTGCCATGAAAGGCTGTGCACCCAATCCACCCGCAAGTACAACACGGAAACCACGAACCAACTTTCCATTAATTTCCTTTTGTCTTGGAATAAAACCCAGATCATGGATAAAAGTAAATGCTGAATCTCGGTCAGAAGAAGAGAAGGCAATCTTGAACTTTCTTCCCAAATTCTGACATACAGGATTACGGAGGAAATAGTTGAATACAGCATTCGCATAAGGAGAAACGTCAAAGAGTTCTTCAGGATCGATGCCGGCATAAGGTGAAGCCGTTAAATTACGGATGGTATTTCCACATGCTTCTCTTAAAGTAATACCTTTTTCCTCAAGCTTTGCCCAAAGTTGAGGGGCACTGCTTAGATGTACATAGTGAAGCTGAATGTCCTGTCGTGTAGTAGCATGTAAATTACCACTTCCATAAGCTTCTGATATATCAGCTATCCGTTCAAGTTGTTCAGGTGTAACGCGACCAAATGGCAGCTTGATGCGGATCATGTTGACACCATCCTGTCGCTGTCCATAAATTCCTCGGGCAAGTCTAAATGCCCGAAAACTTTCATCATTGATTTCTCCTTTTTTAAAGAGCTTGATCTTTTGATCAAGTTCTAATATGTCACGTAATGCTTTTTTATCAATATCTTCTGAAATTTCTAGGCTACTATTCATCGTTTATAAGTGTTTGTTATTTCAAAAATAAGTTCTTATAATCCTGATCCGTAGTAATTAATGTGGATTAAATAGTATTTATTACTTAAAGTACATAGAATAGGTAGATTATGTATGAAACAACAATAGTTTTCACGACTATTCTGCATGATTTATTGTAATAGTGTTTCTAAAATGCCTCCGGGAGCAAGTTGCCTCTATTTGTTAAAAAATTTAATGAAATAGAGAAATTGATGATAAAAGGAATGCTTGTGCACTTTTTTATTGGTGGATTGTTGAATAGATAGCCTTTAAATCTATCTGTATTAAGAAGATTATTATATAACTTATTGATTATCGAATTTAGATGCCAAAAGTAGGGGATGTTCTATTCCTTATTTAAATAGGATTTTAATTCTATTTCCATCCAAATTGTGCAGGCATAATGGCCTGAATTACCAAGACATTTATCAATCGTCACAAATCCAATTTTTTCATATAAAGATACAGCCTTTTTTAGTTGTGGGAAACTCTCCAGATATAGTTTAGAATAGCCTAGTTTATTGGCACTTTCAATTGATTTTTGCAATAGTAATCTACCGATGCCCTTTCCTCTTGAATCAGGAGCAAGATAGAATTTCACCAATTCCGCATATCCTGAAGGTAGATCAACAGTGGGGTAAATACCACAACCGCCCAATAACACGTTATTTTGTTCAGCTACCCAGTAAACAGCATTTTCCTGATTAAAAAGAGAAAATAAATCATCTGTTGTAGGATCTGTATATACAGTACCTTCTTTTGTGAGCATAAATTCGTCAAAAGTGTTTCTGATAAGCTTGGCAAGTATCGGATTATCAGTTTTTTCAATGCTGCGTATATTGATTTTTTCCTTCATTTAGTATTGTTGATTTATTATTTTAATAATTTTGAAATATAAGATAAATGAAAATTTTAATGAAGTGTTAGATCTATATTAAATTGTACTTTTTAGGTATTTGTCATTGAGTTAACGCAGGTTACTGCTTTTTATAAACCTATTTGTTGCAATTCCAGTCTGTTTTAAAAAGGACTAATAAAAATGACTTGAATCAGTAAACCCAAAATCCTGTACGATTTCTGAAACAATGCCTCAAGCTGAATCCGTTTTATAAAAAAAATATGGTTAAATGTACAAAAAAAGTAATCTTTTATACAATTTTTCCGTCATTCGGATTTCTAAATTTGCAGTCAAATAATCGAATAAATGTTAACGAAAAATAAGAGCCGACTGGTAATACCAATAATGGCGTTTTCAGCCGGGACAATTGTTGCCAATGTTTATTATAGTCAACCTATCTTAAAGGATATAGCGGATACACTCGGTAAACCCGAAGAATCAGTTGGGAAAATTGCAATGCTGGCTCAATTAGGATATGGTTTAGGAATGTTCTTCTTGCTTCCCTTGGGCGATAAACTCAACAGAAAAAAGTTAATACTATCCATTTGTGTGGCGCAGGTTTTTATGTTATTGTTGATAGCAAATACGCAAAACTTATCACTATTACTGATCCTAAGTTTTATTATTGGAATATGTTCAACACCAGCCCAGATCATCCTTCCAATGGCTGCCACACTTGGGAAAGAAAACCGAGGTAAAAACGTGGGAATTGTTTTTAGCGGGATTCTTTGTGGAATACTCGGATCACGTTTGATCAGTGGATGGCTCACAGATCTATGGGGATGGCAGAGTGTGTTTTTATTTTCAGCTCTACTTGTTTCAATAAGTATTTTATTGCTCTTTTTTCGATTGCCTGAAGTTCCGATTAAATTCAAAGGAAGCTATTTGGGTTTACTAAAATCAACTCTTGCATTGATCGGAAAATATAAAATTCTACGACAAGCTTCCTTACTTGGGGCGTTCACTTTTGGAGTCTTCTGTTCTTTCTGGACCACATTGACATTTCATCTCAGTGGACAACCTTTTAGTTTTCCGGCATCAACGATAGGTCTTTTTGGTATTATCGCAATTGGTGGAGCACTGGTCGCACCATATTTCGGAAAAATGGCAGAAAATGGTCAGGTATTCAAAAATTTATTCCTTACAGTTGGTATGCTGCTTTTAAGTATTCTCGTTATGTGGATATTTCCCCATTCCATATGGGTCTTAATCGTATCCATTTTCTTTTTAGATATTGGCGTGCAGGCTACGCAGATTACAAACTTTACCAGAATCTATTCTTTGGATGAAGCAGCTCACAGCCGGTTAAATACAGTCTATATGACAGCCTATTTTATTGGTGCTGGTATAGGTACATTTTTTGGTCTTTTAAGTTGGTCTTTAGGTGGTTGGGATATGGCATTAACGCAAATGCTGCTATGGAGCTGCGTAGCATTATTGATCGTTTGGTTGTCAAGTAAAAATAAACTTTAATAGTTTCCAAAAAACTTACAGTAAATAATGATTCAGGTAGCTATTATAAATGACATTCGTCGAAACCTGATTGTATTGCATAAAGTTTTTAAAGATAGCAAGAGCAGGACTATCAGACTAATCTCCACTGCGTCTTCTAAATTTATAAAAACTTAATCTTCTGTATACTTCATTGCATTGGAATTAAAATCATAAGAACATTTTGCAGCTCTCTTAATATTAATCGATTTGTTTCTAATAGTTGTCTCATGAGTATGGGGCGGACAGGATTAAACCATATCAACAGTGAAAATACAAAAAATGATCATCCAGATGACTAGGTCGTATAAGTATGGGTATCGTCTGATAAACTGGTGATTGTCTTTTTTTAATAGAAAATTGAGCTCGGTAGGAGCTTTTAGCTTTTTTAACAAATAACAGATACTCTTTTATTAGAAGGAGCATCTGTTATTTGTTAAGTGCTTCTAAAAAATTAATAGCCCGCCGTAAACCGAATCTGGTGGTGTTTAGGGTTCTCAACTTCATCTGCTATAACTACGGCTACATCTTCTACGGAGAGCATATTATTACCTTCATCGTCTAGTACAGGATAGTCTGTAGCTAAACGGTATTTTCCTGTTCTACCAATAGTGATACTTGGATTCATTTGAAGAGCAGGGCTAAAATAGGCCCAATCCAATTCTTTCTCCTCTTTGATAATTTCAAAATAGTCTTTTGTAGCTTTTGCTTTTGGAATAAAATGTAGATCCTGCGGTAAAGTATCAATAATGGCCCTTCCGTCCGCCGTTAGCAAACTTCCACCTCCGCCAATGACGATAAAGCGTTGCACACCTGCTTTTTTTACTGCTTCTTGTATTGCTTTCGAACCTTTCATAAATTCTTCGGCCAAATTGGAGCTTGAGGCAGCAGGACTAAATGCACTTATCACCACATCTGTACCTGTTAGAGCTTGGCTTAATGCATTCACATCTGCAACATCCACCTGTATATACTGAAGATTATTTTTGTCGGACTGATTCCCTTTTCTCGAAATCGCTACGACGTGAAGATTTCTGTCGATTAATTCATTGGTGATGTGGCTACCTACAAATCCGGTAGCACCGATAACAGCTATTTTCATTATTCTTAATTTTATACGTTTAAAAATTATTGATCACAAGTACCATCTGGTTTGCAAACGGCACCTTCTACGACTTCCAGTTTGGTTTGCGGGTTTTCGTTTCTCCACTCTTCAAATGATTTTTGTAGCATATCGAGAAATACTTGAGGATCCTGAGCTCCTGAAACGGCACGTTTTCTATTAAAAACAAAAAATGGAACACCATTTACGCCAATTTTCTCTGCTTCTTGGATATCATTTTTTATAGCGTTTAAATAGGTCTGCTTTTCTAAAGCGCTTTTTAAAGCTGATCCGTCTAAACCTATCGATTTACCTAATTCGACCAAGGTATCCATGTCATCAATGTTTTTTCCATCGGTGAAGTACGCTTTGAACATCAGCTCTTCGGCTTCCACTCCTTTACCATTTGCTTTGGCAAAATGTTGGAACTGGTGCGCTTTTAGAGTATTTACCGGAACTGTTTTGTCAAAGTTGTAGGTCAGACCGACATCTTTTGCCATTTGGGTAGCGTACCCATTCAACTGTTTAGCTTGTTCCAAACTAATTCTTTTTTGATCTACTAACACCTCGTGGATAGTTCTGTCTGGTTGAGTTTGTAAGCCGGGCATAATCTGGAAGCTTTTCCATTCTATCTCTACCTTGTTTTTAGCAGCAAATTCATTCCATGCTGTTTCAAATTTCTTTTTCCCGATATAACAGAAAGGACACATC
The DNA here is from genome assembly GCF_002440335.1 of Sphingobacterium sp. UBA6320. Classification (NCBI taxonomy): domain Bacteria; kingdom Pseudomonadati; phylum Bacteroidota; class Sphingobacteriia; order Sphingobacteriales; family Sphingobacteriaceae; genus Sphingobacterium; species Sphingobacterium sp. UBA6320. The sequence continues at coordinate 50,827 of NZ_DJTA01000009.1, forward strand.
ACATCGCTCCATATTTCTACTTTCATCTTATTATCTGATTTGTGTTCTGAACTTATTTTTCTTTTTGGATTTGCAGTTAACGAGGCATCACTTCCCCACGCCGCAAATAAAAATCCACTGATTACGACGGTTGATGATAACAATCCGATGATTAGTTTTTTATTCATTTCAACGGCCACTTTTCGATTTGTTTTTATTATACAAATATACAATCTGATTACTTACTTTTGTATAGTGCTATACTAAAGTATAGTAAGATGGTTGACAGAAAATAATTAAAATATGGAATTGATCGATATTGACTTAATTCAGAAGTGTCCAGAAACATATCTTTTGGCTGTAAATGACACATTAAATGTACTGGCGGGAAAATGGAAACTGCCTATTATGGCATCCTTGCAATTTGGAAAAAAGCGTTTTAAAGATTTGGAAAAAGAAATTCCTAAAATTACTCCTAGAATGCTTTCAAAAGAATTGAGAGATCTAGAACTTAATGGAATGGTGACCAGAACTGTGCACGATACTTTCCCTGTCACCATAGAATATGAGTTTACAGAGTCGGGAAAATCATTTAAAAATGTCATCGACGCTATGATTGTATGGGGAATTGAGCACAGGAAGAAAGTATTGAAATAGGAATTTAGCCCAAATCTAATGATGCAGGTTAATTGGAACTTATTGTAATGTAACCTTAAAAGTTTTTTTTAAACGTTATAAAGCTACTATGCTTTTGTATAGTAATGTAAAACAATTGGCAATGATCAGCCTATTATTCAATACTTCCTTTTATTAAAGCTTACTGTTATTGTCCGGGGATGATAGATGTGATATTGCTGCCATATGAATTGTGAAAAATTGGGATGTCTTAAAAGCTCTAGTGCGCGTGCTTTTGGCAAAATATGTGAAATAAATCTTCTTCAAACATTTTAGTAAGCGCTGGATAGCTGATCCTGCTATCATGATGACAATTATAGGGTAAAATGGACCGCTAAAGATCTTTTGAGACTAGAAACTAGGTGTATAAGTAAATTAATTTAAAAATGCCTTTATTTATGGAAACTCATATCTGAAATATATTTGGTACAGAAGTGATCGATTTTAAATCTGTATGAAAAAGTTGTGAAGACCTCATAAATTTTACTAGTTTTGTTCCATAAAATTCGCGTCTCGTTTACTCGTTTGAATTGTATTGCAAAGAAGTGATGTGCACCTATATCGTATGCTCATCTTCATTCTGTTTAGCAGCAATAGTATGGATGTTACTATTTGCAAAGTATATAAAAACAAGTAAAGTATAATGAGAATTGCATAGCTATATGATTTAAAGCTATAACGAACTACCTAAAAAAATGTTCATTTAATGACCACTACGTTGTTTACATTCGTGAAACAAACCTTTAATAAACTCACGAATGTGGGGGTTTATCCAGATATGCCATATGTGGAGTCAAGATATACTAAATTGATCAACATATTGAATTGGATTGGAATGTGCTGCATGTTTACCTATGTTATTATCAATTTCACTAATGAACGCTATTTTCTCTCTTTTTTAAATTTGTTAAATGTATGTGATGCTGCTACTGTTATTTTTTTGAATAAATCAAGAAAGTATTTGAGTGCAAGATTAGTGATGGTCGGTTCAAGATTGGTTATTTACACCATCGCCGGATTGTATTTTCATAATGGGGGCGAATACTTTTTAGTGGCTTTATTGATTACAACTAGTCTCATGTTTGATACTAAATGGATCAGATTTTCTTTGTGTTCTTTAATTTTTGTAGCCTGTGCAGCCGTTATTTTGTTTCCACAGCCGCCATTGCTCGGTTCACCAGTGCCCAAAGAGCAGGCTTATGTCAATATGATTGTAGGGATCATGCTGATCGTAGGTGTGGTCACTTATTTTAAGAGTATTCAAAGAAATTATCAACGAGAAGTGGAAAAGCAACGGCAAGCATTATTTTCTCTCAATAAGGACAAGGAAAAGATGTTTTCGATTCTAGCGCATGACATCCGTAGCCCGATGGCTACTTTAGAAAATCTACTGCAGGTCTTTCATCAAGACCTACTGACCGCTAATGAACGTGTTGAAACAATAGGACTACTAAAAAATCAAGTATCTCAACTGGGATCAGTTATTGATAATTTATTGCGATGGAGTGTACGTGGAATGCAGGGTATCCAAACCTTACCAGTTGTTTTTGTTCTCCAACCTTTGTTTAGAGAGATCCTTCAATTTTTTGACTTACTGATCAGGCAGAAACAACTCACGATTCATATCAATGTTCCTGAACGGTTAGCATTAGTAGCAGATTATGATCAAACAGCTGTTATTTTAAGAAATTTATTAAGTAATGCTGTTAAATTCAGTAAAACCGGTGGGCGCATTACGATTACTGCAGTCGATCGGGTTAATGAAATTGATATTCTTATTAAAGACGAGGGTATGGGAATGGATGACCGTCGCATAAATATGCTGTTTACATCATCACAATTTTCCTCCCGAGGGACAGCGGGAGAAAGAGGGTTTGGATTAGGATTGATTTTATGTGCCGAATTTACAAGATTGAATGGTGGTACAATTCATGTAAATAGTAAACCTAATAAAGGTTCCACCTTTACTGTTTCTTTGCCTAAAGGTGAAATTTAGTATTTATCAGCTCTGGTTGCCATGCTGACTATTCTATATCCTCTGCTCGCCCTATGATCTACTTCATGTCCATTGATTTATCACATCAAACCTGCACTAATTTTTAACGATTGAAACTATCCATGGGATAATTCAAGAATACTCTTTTACGCTAAGCTCCAATTGTCCTTAAAGCTTTCTTAATGATGTAATTGGTTTCTTTTGTTTCACTTTCTTTTTTCCAGCGTTGACATACCGAACGCACAAAATTTGCTTGTGTTTTACTGGCATCGTTGAGCCAGTTGCCTACACTATCCTGTACGTATCGCTCCGGATCAGATCGTAGTGGTTCTAAAATTTCCAGTGCTAACTCCGGATTTCGTTTGAGAATATCAATATGTTCGCACCAAACACCTCGTGGTCTTGTCGATTCGCTACTAAATCTTCTTATATTTTTGTCTTCATCTGAAGTCCAACGAGCGAGGATGCTGATACTGGTTATTAAATTGCTTGCGATCTGATGCCGTACTGCCATCCAACTAATTTCCCTTACTCCGAAATGTGTATCTGCAGAAAAAGGTTTAATCTGTTCCAATATTTGATCAATGCTCAGTTGTTGATTTTTACCAATCGTATAAGTTGCCCAACATCGAGCCATATCGGCTTGATGATGAGCTAGTATCTTTAAAAATTGCTGATCACCATTTTTAACTGACTGCTCAAAAAGAATAGTTCCGATAGCTTCATTGATGGTGTTTACCGTTTGTTTTTTCAACTGATCGATGGCTGATATAACTGGATCTAGATAAACTAACCGATTATGTTCATGTAATATATGTGCTAATAAAGAGCGTTGGTCAATAGCCAACCACTCTACGAGATTTGCTGTTTCTATTTCTCCACGATTTAATTGTATTAAAATATCTGGAGTAAGATCTTGAGTTGATCTTGCACCTTTTCTTTTTACTTCCATCATAACTGATCTATAAGGTCTTGAATATTTACTCTGTTCATATAGTTACTGTCAACAAATTGATAGATTATGGTATAGTCTGTGTCAATAATATATACAGCGGGAATGGGTAATTCGTTATGATCATTTTTGTTATAATCAGACAGGGAGATTCCTAGTTTCTCGTAGGTGTCGATTGCATATTTTGGTAGTTGAAATGAAATACCAAGCTGTTTGGCTAACAGATGATTTTGATCGGTCAATAAATCAAAATTCAATTTATGGCTAAGTTCTAATTCTTTATTATTATCCTCAGATTGAGGAGTTATTACCACTAATGTTACATCTTTTTGATGAAAAAGCTCTAAATGATCTTGCAGCGCTTTGAGTTGCAGATTGCAATATGGACACCAAGTGCCGCGAATGAAAGCGACGATTACTTTACCTTTTTTTAGCAGTTCATGTAAATGGATCAATTGATTATTGGTATTTCTTAAATTGAAATCAGGAAATTTATAACCCACTTGTATGCTGTTTTGGTCAATTTTGCTGTTTTTCAAATCTTCAATAGATTGACTAAAAACATTGATAATTTCTGCGGGTAACTGCTTTGCTAAGTTTTGGTTAATTTCTTCTATTTTCTTTGCTAAGTTTGTCATGCGATATGATTTGTTTTTGCAAATATTTAAAAGTAAATTCAGAATGACAATACCGCATATTATTATCCCTATGGGATAAAAAAGTCAATTTCATGAAAACAAAGCAACAAGCGATAATAGAAAAAATATGTCCATTGGAATTTGCTGTAAATACCATAAGTGGAAAATGGAAAATTCCCATTATTTGGCGAATCAATGAAGGGGAGAAGCGTCCAAGTGAAATGTTGAGAGGAATAGTAAGTGTGGACAGACGGGTATTGAATCAACAATTAAAGGAGCTGGAGGGGGATGGAATCTTAAGTAAAAAGAGCTTTAATGAATTGCCTCCTCGTGTTGAATATACGCTTACACCTCTTGGTGAAAAACTGGTGGAAGTGCTGTGGAAATTGAATGCTTGGGGAGAATTGTTAATGGAAGAAAAAGCAAATAATTAAGTCCACTGGATAAGGGTTCTGCTGTAAAATGTAATAGTATAATGATTGATAGTATAATGATTGATGTTTATTTGGTAAAGTTTAAATCACAGGATTTTGATGAATACTTTCAACTTGTAGGTGACGCTCGGGTTATGGAAATGATTACGGAACGAGCGATTCCAATAGAGGAGGCTCAAGTTGATTTTGAGCAACTGATCGATAATAATAAGTTGAATGAGAATTTTGGCAATTTCAAAATCTTAACCCTATCATCAAACGAGTTTGTTGGCCTTGCAAAATTAGCACTTCATGAGGAAGATCAGGTTGAAGCGGAGCTCGGGTATATGATTTTGCCTTACTATTGGGGTAAAGGAATCGCGAGTCAAGTCGCTAGACAATTAATCGAGCATGCGAAACAGCAGCAATCACTGGAAAAGTTAGTAGCCATTATTGATCCGAAAAATATTCCATCGAGAAAGATTCTGATCAATCATGGTTTTGTTTCGAAAGAGTTTAAGGATTTCGATGGATTGCCTGGTGAGATTCTGGAATTGGATTTGCAATGAAGGTGTGCTGAAAATCTCAGAAGTACTCCTATTACGTATTGATTTTTAGGAGCTCTTTACTGTGTGCTCAAGGAGAAAGATCATTATGCAGAAGATAAACCTTACTGCATTTATTTTTACAAAGTTTATAATAATTGAATCTTTCTATTGATTTTCATGTAAAAATTGGTAGATTATATTATCATACATTTAAAGTTTTTAATATGCATACAATATCATCACGTCTTCATACCGCAGGTCTGATCACACTAAAGGATCATAAATTATTGCTTGCTTATAGCAATAATAAAAAAGCATGGTATCTGCCTGGAGGTAAGGTAGATCAAGGAGAGAACTCATTGCAGTCGTTGAAAAGAGAAATAGAAGAGGAACTGATGATCGCGTTAGATCCTGAAAGGTTAAGATTTTATTGCCATATCACAGCTCCAGCATATGGTGAAATTCCTGTGGTGATTATGGAGCAAGATTGTTTTATATATGATCTTCAAGAAGATATCAAACCTAGTAATGAAATCGGAGAAGTTCGTTATTTCTCGCGAGCAGAATATTTAAAAGAACAATTTCAAGTTGTTGGTGTATTGATGGTTTTTGATCAATTGGAGGCTGACCATTTGTTAGGCGCTTAATACTTTACCTTTATTTTTCTGCTGTTTACCGAGTTTTAGCTATTGTTGATCTAAATGTAATAAAATTGATTGTTTACTTGTCTTAATTTTGAATCAGAAAGTTGAAAGAAATATTTGATTGACTAACTGATCACTAAAGAAAACTAAATCTATAAAATAAAGACATTATGAAAACATTAGTAAAAACATTCACAGCAGCAGTATTGGTAGCAATTTCGACCTTGACCATCGCCGCTGAACGTCCGGAAAAAGCAATTAATCTATCTACTGCAGATTTTGCTATCACTCATTATGTAGAAGTGATCACGGAAGGGCAATCGCTTGGACTGGAACAATTATTTGCATCAGATTATAGTCAAAAGGTACATGGCAAAAATATCAAAACAAATAGTAGAGCTGAAGTGATCAGTTTTTTGAAGAAGCAAAAAGGGTATCAGTTAAACTGCAAAACAACAACTTCAATTTTAGAGAAGTCTGCAAACTATATGGTGGCAAAAATCACGATGCAGTTTGAAAATTTTACAAGAATGGAATTGGTTACCTTAATCAATGAAGGCGGTGTCTGGAGAGTTTCTAAATCAATCAATAGTTATTTGTAGGAATTGTTTAATTAAGTATCATATGTTTATGTAGGTCCTGTCGAGAGATAGGACCTTTTTTGTTGAGTTTTTCTTTTCAAATACGATCGTTCGATGTTACATGTATTATAATATGTTCGCTGTGAATACTCCTAAATAAAAATAAAGGAGTGAATTGTCATTTATATAAAGTAACACTTCCTTTTATGAGTTGGAGATTAAACTGTCCGATACTTGTCTTTTTGAGCATACTGCTTAATTGATTTCTTACTTTTTTAAAATCATGGTGAAGTGGACATGGATTTTTTTCCGAGCAATAATCTAATCCCATGCCGCAACCTGTAAAAATCTGTTCGCCATCTATGGCTAATACAATATCAGCAATGGGCTTTTTTAATCCTTCTGGATCAATAAAGAATCCACCATGGGGCCCTTTTGAAGATTGTATTATACCTACTTTACTCAAGTTTTGAAGAATTTTCCCTAAGAAGGGTTCCGGAGACTTTACTTTTTCAGCAATTTCTTTAATACCTACCTTTCGTCCCTCTTGAGAGCTTTGAGCGATATAAAATACCGCACGGATGGCATATTCACAGGTTTTAGAAAAAACACCCATTTTTTGATTCTATTAATTGTCGTATTTTATGCAAAGATACAGCTCTAATTGGTATTTAAGACATTCTGTACACGTTCCATATGATCCTTTTTATGTATGGAAAGCCTGATGATGCTATTCTCAGTTGCCTTAAGATTGTGAATTATGGCTCCTTCTATGCCAATGAGATCTCCTTTTGTCATGGTATGCATAACGCCTGCAATATTTAAGTTGATGGATCCTTCCTGGATGTGTATGACAATAGGAAAGGGGCTTTTATGATCGACCATCAGTACTCCTTTTGCTAGACATATCCGGAGTTCTTTGGTCGATGATGTTTCTAATAAAAGCGTCACTATTGGTTTTTCTGATGCATGAGATACTCCTTGATATAGCGATACAGGCGTGTTGTTTTTATTCATTTCCATGTCAGTTTTTTTTTGATTAACACAAATATAGTAATAAAAGACTTTTAACTCTTTTAATTATGATTATATTTGATCATACATATAATACTGAAAATAATCGTTTTATTAATTATGTACCGGGCATATGAAAAAGAAAGATATCACAACACTAGCAGATATTCAATTACTTGTTGATACATTTTATGGGCGGGTTCGTGAGGATTTGCTTATTGGGCCCATCTTCAATAATTTATTGGAAGGACGTTGGGAGGAACATTTAAAAAAAATGTATAGCTTTTGGCAAACTATTTTGCTGGAACAGCATAGCTACTTTGGAAGTCCATTTCCACCACATGCTGCCATGGCGCTTACTAATGCGCATTTTGATGCTTGGTTAAAGCTTTGGTATCGTACAGTGCACGAATTTTTTGAAGGAGAAAAAGCTGATGAAGCGATTCATAGAGGAGAGAAGATGGCCACTATGTTTTTATCTAAAATCAACTATTTTAATAACCTAAAGACTAAACCTCTCACTTAACACTCCCAAACCACCTTTTGAAAAGTAATTAAACCCTGTTGGCTCTACATTAGAGTATTGATATTTGAAGATATATGATCATGTTATGGATAAAATGTAATTAAAATATCATCCATTTTGCAAGGGCTAATGTTGACATCAGAAAGGTGGTATCTTAATTGTTGATGATAGTTTATTAATACATATCCATTTGAAATTATTAAGATGTACAGTTTATATATTTATATGTAAATTTCAGTAGCATAATCAATCATTTTTTTGATCGTATTTCTGTACAGCACGTTTGGTGGAAGATTAAATCTGGCTTTAAAAATTAAAATGGATGATATCCGGTTTAAAAACAAGTAAATGAATAGCGAAATTGAGAATAAACTTCGAGATAAAAATACGAAGCCAACGAGTATGCGGATTTTGGTTTACGATTTTTTGGCTTCACAACATATTGCTTTATCGTTGTCGGAAATGGAATCCCATTTCTATCCTGCAGACCGAATAACACTTTACCGCACACTCAAAACTTTTGAAGAAAAAGGTATCGTCCATAGTATACAAGAAAATAATACAAGTAAATACATACTCTGCCATGATGACTGTAATGAGGAAACCCATAAGGATTGGCATCTTCATTTTTATTGTAAGATCTGTAAGCAGACCACATGCCGGACAGATATCAGCTTTTCTTCACCCATTAATAGTGCAGTTCGAATGGATGAGGTTCGATTTTTTGCTAAAGGAATCTGTGAAAACTGTATGAATGAAACTATGCAATAATATTGCATCTCATGAGTGATTATCTTTGATATTATTAATAGGTTTAAGAAATCTTATACAATGACTACACAACACAAACATACGTATGATCAGGCTGGAAATCAGCTTTGCTGTACAGAGGCGACAAAGATATATACACAAGCTGGTGCTCCTGAATTGGTTGACCATCAGAACAAATGTAAAGGTCATGATCATGAGGGACACGATCATACTAAACATAGTGATGATGATGGGCACAATCATGATCATGTAGCAGGCAGTCCATTGAAACTGTTTGCTCCTGCAATCATCTCTTTTGTACTTTTGATGGCAGCTATTGCTTTGGATAATTGGATGGCACAAGAGTGGTTTGAAGGTTGGATAAGGGTTGTATGGTATGTAGTTGCGTATGTTCCTGTGGGTTTTCCTGTTATTAAAGATGCGGTTGTCAGTATACGTAAGGGTGATGTTTTTTCAGAATTTTTATTAATGGTTATCGCTACCCTTGGTGCATTTGCTATTGGTGAATATCCCGAGGCTGTTGCGGTCATGCTATTTTATGCTGTTGGTGAAGTTTTTCAAACTTTAGCTGTATCAAGGGCTAAAGGAAATATTAAGGCGCTTTTGGATCAGCGCCCAGACGAAGTTACTATTTTGATCGATAATCAGCCACAAATCATAAAAGCTGCAAATGCAGAGATCGGATCTATTATTCAATTAAAACCAGGAGAAAAATTAGGTTTAGACGGTGAATTACTATCGGATGAAGCTTCTTTTAATACAGCCGCTTTGACTGGAGAAAGTAAACCTGATCGTAAATCAAAAGGTGACTCTGTCCTTGCGGGAATGATCAATTTGAATATGGTCAGTATGGTTAAGGTAACGACTTCGTATACAGATAGTAAATTGAGTAAGATCCTAGAGCTGGTACAAAATGCAACGGCTCAAAAAGCACCTACTGAATTGTTCATCCGTAAATTTGCAAAAGTATATACGCCAATAGTTGTTTTTCTAGCGATCGGTATTTGTTTATTGCCAGCGCTGTTTGTAGCAGATTACATGTTTAGTAACTGGTTATATCGGGCTTTAGTATTTTTAGTGATTTCTTGCCCCTGTGCTCTAGTTATTTCTATTCCTCTGGGTTATTTTGGAGGAATAGGTGCAGCCAGTCGCAATGGTATATTGTTTAAAGGAAGTAATTTTCTGGATACGCTAGCGACTATACAACATGTGGTCATGGACAAAACGGGCACCATGACTGAAGGGATCTTTCAGGTACAAGAAGTTAATTTTAATTCAGATTTTGATCAGGCAGTAATCTTAAAAATGGTGAATGCCTTAGAAAGTAAAAGTACCCATCCCGTCGCTACAGCTATCCATCAGTATGTCGGTGAGGTCGATCCCAACCTTCGCTTAGATCAAGTGGAAGAAATTGGGGGACATGGATTAAAGGCTGTAGTGGGTGGAAAACAATTGCTGGTGGGTAATTTTAAGTTAATGGATAGATTTAATGTCCGTTATGATATTGACCCCGCGACGATTGTATATACGGTGATTGCTGTTGCGTATGATGGTCAGTTTGTTGGTTATATTACTATTGCGGATAGCATTAAAGCTGATGCATTGGATACCATTAAACAGTTGCACAAACTAAATGTAAAAGCAACTATGCTAAGCGGAGATAAAAGCACTGTTGTTCGCTATGTGGCTGATCAATTGGGTATTGATCAAGCTTTTGGAGATCTGTTGCCCGAAGATAAAGTAAATAAGCTAAAAGAAATCAAAGCACAACATCAACGGGTGGCATTTGTTGGAGACGGAGTCAATGATGCTCCGGTTGTGGCGTTAAGTGATGTAGGTATTGCAATGGGGGGACTAGGTAGCGATGCGACCATTGAAACTGCAGATGTAGTGATTCAAGATGATAAGCCATCCAAAATACCAGTCGCGATTCGTATAGGTAAGCAGACTAAACGCGTTGTATGGCAAAATATTACATTAGCTTTTGTGATCAAAGGAATTGTACTGATCTTGGGAGCAGGTGGGATAGCAACGATGTGGGAGGCTGTTTTTGCAGATGTCGGTGTATCTTTGATCGCTATATTGAATGCGGTACGAATTCAAAAAATGAAATTTTAATATGATCTTAATACGTTTGTTTATTTCAAAAAACAAACGTATTATATCTTTTATCTCTATATGATCGGTAGTCGCTATAATTTGAGCTTAATGCTGTTTATTATTTTTTGATAATACTTCGATTTATTTTCTTCATCGATAATCTCAACTTTCACATCATTAGCACGTAATAGCTGAATTTTATCGGATGAATCTTTTACATATTTGTGTGGGATGTAATAGTAGATCTGATTTTTTATAAAAGTATTTTTCTTATAAAATTTGTTTCTCGCTCGATAGGTCAAAAGCCACCACAGGTCGATCTCTACAAAATCTAATGAAAGTCCGAAAATATGAATGTCAGTAGTGAAGAAAAGGTCGATCCAGGATTGTAAAGCCATTTGTCTTCCTGCCTGTAACCTTCTGATCAGAGAAGCTTTATATATTTTTGTGCTTGCTGAATAATTTGGTCCATTGACAACGTAATCTCGCATTTTTTGTAATTGCCCGCAGTAATGTTCATAACCTAGATTAATAGAGAAGGGATTATTGCAATCTCCATGTATATGCCAGTAAGTCTTGTTTAAAGAATGATATTTTCTAAATACACTGTATGTCGTTTCATTTACCAGACTAGTTTTCTCTTTCGGATGTGTACCGGCTAAACTGAAATCATAATTGGTTGTCATGATATTTTCAACCGATAATTCCCTAATCAGTTCGTGAAGCTCATTTTGTTGGATATTAGAAACGGCATCAGCAATAAAGGTTTTAAGTTCCTTTTCATCCATGTGTTGTTGCTGTATGGCGCTTAAAAATATCTCTTCATAGAGCATAGGAAATGGTTTCCGACCATTTTCTAAAGTTTGAACATGGTATTTGTTTTTGATGCTAATTAACAGATCATTCCAACTTGTTCCTTTGTTGATATTGTTGATGTCGTTGCCAATGAGTAGTGCTGTATTAGTCATGATCATTAATTGTCTTGATAATAGCTTGATTAATCTATTTGATCTCTTGTAATATCGTTATTTTTTATTATTCTACCTGAAATTGATTTAATTTTATTATCCACAAAGTTATGCAACCGAAATGTCATGGTGGGCTACATCTGGTTTGGATGTATTTTTTTAAATCTAAGCACGCTAATAAACAGTTTTTTTGATTAATTGAACTAAAAAATATGAAGCGACACTGTTATTGTGCTGATATCTAATGATTTAAACGGGTTTTTAAATTATTTATTAAAAAAAGTAAAATTGTCCAATCCATGGAGTAACAGTTCTCGTATATAGTTTTAGAAACTAAAATTATACACTAAAAAACGAATATGTTATGGAAAAGATGTCATCTCAAAAAGAGTGTTTAATCGATGAAAAAGAACACCTCGATAAAAAAGACCTTCATAGAAGGGATTTCTTAAAATTTACTGGTGCTGGACTTGCCGGTGTCGCTTTGTTAGGTCTTTCAAGTTGTAAAAAGGATCGTAATGACGATGTTGATATGGGCGGTGATGGTTTTTATTTTGGTAGTGGCGACATTGCTATTTTGAATTATGCTTACGCACTGGAACAGCTTGAAGCTGCATTTTACATTAAAGTTGTAAACAGCCCTTTTTCTGGTATTACAGACATGGAAAAGAGCTTTTTTACAGACATTCGCGATCATGAAATTGCACATCGTGAGTTTTTCAAAAAAGCATTAGGAGACAAAGCAATATTAGATCTGGAATTTAATCTCTCGGGGATTAACTTTTCTAGCCGTGACAGCGTATTGGCTACAGCAAAAACATTTGAAGATCTAGGGGTATCTGCCTATAATGGCGCAGGATGGTTGATCAAGGATGTATCTTATCTACTGTTAGCAGGCAAGATCGTTTCAGTGGAAGCTAGACATGCTGCATGGATCAGAGATCTTATTGATAATGGAAGTTTCGCTAATCAGGAGGTCATCGATTCAAATGGTCTTGATGTTGCAAAAAGTCCTAGCATAGTGCTGCAAGCTGCTGCCCCTTTTATCAAATCTAAAATTGATGTAAAGGATTTACCTACTTACTAACTTTTTTAAATTTTATTGTTATGAATCTTTTAAATGTTTTTGACGAAATAAATAATGTTGATCCTGAATTTACAGATCGCATTAGCCCTCGTAGAGAAGTTATTCGAAATATGACTTCATTTGGTAAAAAAATTACATTGGCTTCTTTGCCTTTCCTCATAAGTGATTTGTTTAAGAAAGCATACGGAGCTACTGCACCTACCGATGTGACTGGGGTGTTGAACTATGCGTTGACCTTGGAATATCTTGAAGCGGAGTATTACACGATGGGCGTGGCGGCTTCAAATCTGATTCCTTCAGGTAGACCATTGGGCGCCATCACGACGATTCGCGATCACGAAAATGCTCACGTTAAATTTTTGAAACAGGTGTTAGGTGATAAGGCTGTTTCTAAACCTACATTTGATTTTACAGCAGGTGGTACTTTTGCCAATGTATTTAGTGATTATGATACATTTTTAGCTTTAGCTCAGGCTTTTGAAGATACTGGTGTACGTGCTTATAAAGGTCAGGCTGGAATATTGTTAGGCAACAAGGTTGTACTAACTGCTGCTTTACAAATCCATTCTGTAGAGGCTCGTCACGCATCTCATATCCGTCAGATGCGAAGAGCTCGCGGAGGTGGAGCAGCCAATCAAAAGCCATGGATAACAGGAGCTAATGATAGCGGGATTGGTGCAGTTGTAGATCCTGTTTATATGGGTGAAGATAACAAAATGCAAGCAAATGTCGATATTACAACTTTAAAGGGAGTGTCGGGAAATATATCTCTTGCCGCAGCAACTCAGTCTTTTGATGAACCATTGGGTGCTGAAGCGGTACTTAATATTGCAAGTCTGTTTATTAAAAAATAGTGTATTAAATTTTTGTGAGATCGCTCCTCATTCATATTGAATGGGGAGCATTTTTTTAAAGATAAGAATTGGATCATCTTCACGATTTAAATCTCAAATATTCCACAACTCTCCCTAATGGTGGAATTAGTATTTTCCTGATTCTCCCCAAATTTAACTATCTCTCCATAAATCCGGATAGATCATTCGAAACTCGTCTTCTCTCGCTTCACATTTCAGTTACAGCCTTAAACTTTTAATTGTAAAATTGATGGTTCTTCGGATAATTTGAAATTTCATTTATATTACCCCAAAAAGTTGAAACATTTCATCGTGAATAGTTGTTTGGCAATAAGAAGATTAATAAAAGGTCGGATCATAGAAAAGTAGTGTAATAATGAAGTTTATCGTAAATTATTAATAAAATGTAAGGCGCGATATTTGAGTTATTGATCTCTAGAAAAATATTATTTTGGAACTTTTGTCGCATTTTGAAATATCCTGTCTTGTTTAAAAGATTTTCAAATATAGACGTTGCCTAAATTTTAAACGTTTGGCAATACATTATAAAGAGCATTTACGATTAAGTAATTAATTTTTATAAGAGCTGGATATTTCAACTGTATGCACTTTATTTTAATGTATGAATATGCAATTTTTACCTGTTAACTATCATTTATTAAGGCAGCTGCAAATTAGAGGTTATAATATTTTAGCATCCGCTCAAGGGATCGATCATGAAAATCCAAGTTACTATCCCATTCAGGTCACGGACGTGTGGGATTATCTAGTGCGCATAGATAGTACATCTAAAGTTGGTGAACCAGCATTAATTGTTATCGATGATGCGCTCAGGAATGTGGAAGAACAACATTTTGATGGTGCTGTTTTTGTCGATTTTGAAATGGATTAAGATGATGTTATTATCATTTCTCTGCTACAAAAACATACCGCCCGATACTTCAATACGTTGTGCATTGATCCATTCCGCATCTTCGGTACATAAGAATGCAACTACACCTCCGATATCATCTGGCAATCCTACTCTGCCGAGTGCTGTTTGCGCTGCAATGGCGATGTTAACATGTTCGTTGTCGCGCACCATACCATTTCCAAAATCAGTTTCAATTGCACCTGGAGCTACAATATTGGCTCTGATTCCTCTTGCTCCAAGTTCTTTGGCTTGATATTTTGTTAATGTTTCCATAGCGCCTTTCATGGACGCATAGGCTGCATATCCTGGAGTTGAAAAACGAGCTAGTCCTGATGAAATATTCACGATAGCACCTCCATCTTGAAGAAGTGGTAAAGCTTTTTGCGTTAAGAAGAATGCTCCTTTGAAGTGAATATTTACTAAATTATCAAATTGTTCTTCTGTTGTTTCAGCGAAAGATGCATGTATTCCTATACCAGCATTGTTGATTAAAAAATCAAATCTATCCGTATTAAATACAGATTTTAGGATTGATTTTACTTCTGTAAAGAATGCATCAAAGATTTTGCTGTCAGCTACATTAAGCTGTAAGGAAGTCGCATTGACACCAAGTTTTTTTATTTCTTCAACAGTATTTTCTGCTTCTTTTTTTTGAGATTGATACGTTAAGATGATATCAATTCCTTTTGATGCAATTTTGAGAGCTGTATTTTTTCCTAGTCCACGGCTACCGCCAGTTACCAGTGCAATTTTATTTTTTGGTTCCATGTGCTTTTAAATTGAAAACAAAGTTAAGCGACCAATGTTGATAAAAATGGTGACTGTTTAAGTATTTATCAATGATTAAGGCTTATCCGTTAGTCCCATCAGGATTCTGAGATAAATTCAACAAAAAATCGGCTCGGTATTGTTTAGGAGTTTGTCCTGAAAAACGTTTAAAGAATTTAGTAAAGTTTGAGGGATCGTATGTTAGTGTCCTTGCAATTTCAGCAATCGGTATATTGATTTGCTGTAACATTGATTTTGAAATTTCCATTAAACGATTTTCCATAAAATAACAAGGAGAATGTCCTGTTGCAGATTTGATGGTATTACTGAGATGTATGGGATGAATATGCAGCACGGCAGCAAAATCTCTGATCTCATACATTTGGTCCTTATTGCCACATAATATATCTGAAAGATGATTATCTAGCGCTCTTAAAAAATCAGCAGTTATTTCCTGCTCACGGACGAAGAGTTTTTTGGGGATTTTCATATCTTCGAAAATGCAATTTCGTACTTGCTGTTTTAAAATAATACAAGTACTGTTTTATCTCATTTGTACACTTATATAAATGTAAGAATAAAAAAATATTTTTTATTGTATTCTTGTATTTACGCTGAGTTTTTTGACAGTTCCTAATGACTATATACTGCAATTTCGGTGATTTATCCTTTAAAGTTTACAACCATGCATATGAATTATAAACAATGCAAATGATTAGAAATTTCTAGCAGAACATTGCTTCTCTATAAGTATGAAAATAAGATAAGTATGAAAATAAGAACTAAATAAGTTAAAGAAATATGAGTAATTATAATTTAGAGCGTATAGTCCCATCTCAATGGCGAAATTATAAGTTAATCAGAATAGAGGCTTTAAAGACAAATCCTGAATTGTTTGGAAGTACTTATGAGAAAGAAGCTTCGTATCGTGAAGAGGACGGGCGAATAATGATGCTTCAAAAGCAGCAAATCAAAAATTTGGTTTTGAATACACACATTCTAAGAACACCGTTTGGTCAGATGGTAATGTGGCAGAAGAATTGATGTATGCATGGTTATTGTAAAGATAAATTAACAAAAATGTGTTTTTTTCAAGTACTAATGCTCTTTTGAAGTCAGCTCATTTCCAACTTTTGCAAAGTTATTTCTATATTCTATTGGACTAAGTCCTGTTATTTTTTTAAAAATATCTCTAAATGCTTTCGTGTCGGTATAACCTACCTGAAACATCACTTCGGAGACATTTTTTCTAGATGCTTCGAAGTACTTTTTAGCTGCTTCGATACGTACACGTTGTATATATTCAATCGGTGTATTGCTTGTAGCATCTTTAAACCTTCTTTCGAATGTTCTACGGCCGACATTGATTAAGTTTGCTAGATCTTCAACCGTGATTTTATCATGATAATGCTCTTCTATAAAATCTTGGACTTTTTGGATATCGGTAAAATTATGATTTCTTTGACATTTGAACATGGAAAACTGAGACTGACTATTTCTACCGATATCTAAGGCAAAATATTTCGATACCATTATCGCAGTTTCACGATCCGAATATTTCTCAACTAGATATAATATCAAATTCCACAAACTATTGGCACCACCGCTACTATAAATACGATCATGCGCTGTTATAATGGTACCATCTTCGATTTCAATATCGGGATATTTTTCTCTAAACTCATTGACGTAAGCCCAATGGGTAGAACATTTTTTTCCTTTTAACAGTCCTGTTTCAGCTAATAGAAATGCTCCTACACATAAGCTAGCAACAGCAGCACCCGCTTGATGAAGTGTTTTGAAGTAAGGTATAGCATCCGCATTAGCTCTAATACCTTCATCTATGTCTCCAAAAGTTGGCGGTATGATCAATAGATCCGTTTTAATAACTTCACTAAGCAATCGATTCGTTTTTATCGTGTACTCACCACTATTTGCATGTACATATTCATGTAGACCGACGTATTCGATATGGAATATCGGTTTCTTGCCGAAGAATGTCAAGAATTCATTGGCGGTGTGAAATGTTCGAAATGCAGGTGTAATACCTTCTATGGTACCATATTGTGGAACGAAAATGGAGATTTGCATCGTCTTTAGATTATATCATAAATATACAAATTGTTTTTGTCGCAATGCACCCTTAAAGTTGTCGTTTTTGCAATAGATCAAATTTTGTAAACTGTAGCATCTTTGTATAAGCAATATAAACATAGAACAATGACAACACAAACAAAGATTAACGTAACAGCGGTCGTGCATGCTTCTGCGGAAGCGGTTTGGAAGATTTGGAATACACCCAATGATATCATGCAGTGGAATTGTCCAGACCTGAGCTGGCACTGTCCGAAAAGCGAAAATGATGTACGGGTAAATGGAAAGTTCAAAAATAGAATGGAGGCAAGGGATGGCAGTTTTGGCTTTGATTTTGAAGGTACCTATGATGAAGTTGATTTATATAGGAAGCTATCGTATCGCTTGGCCGATGCTCGGAAAGTCACAACAATATTTACAGAATATGATGGTAAAACAACTGTAGTTACTACATTCGATGCTGAAACGGAGAATGATCTAAAAATGCAAAAGCAAGGATGGCAGGCTATTTTAACCAATTTTTCAAATTATGTCGAATCAAAAAATTAGTAAATCCTAAAATTTAGTGTTATGAAAAAGAATACAGTTTCCTTACATCGGATTATTCAGGCAAGTCCTGAAAAAGTATTTCGTGCTTTCTCAGATCCAATAGCGCTGGCAACTTGGTTACCTCCTTATGGCTTCTTATGTACGGTACAGCAAATGGATTTTCAAGTAGGAGGAAAATTTAAGATGACCTTTATTAATTTTAGTACTGGAAATGGTCATTCATTTGGAGGAGAATATTTAGAAATTACTCCGCATGTTTCGATTCAATACAGCGATAGATTTGATGACCCTAATTTACCTGGCGAAATGATCACGACAGTATCATTAAACAAAGTATCCTGTGGGACAGAACTTGTTGTCGAGCAAACAAATATTCCAGATATAATACCTGTAGAAATGTGTTATTTGGGGTGGCAGGAGTCTCTTGAAAAAATGAAAAAGTTAGTTGAACCTGACATACCCGATGCTTAAATTTCAGATACAATGTTATTTAAAAACACCAACAAAGTAGTAAGTGGAATCTTCCTCACATTTTCTGGAAATTGTAAAGAAGCGCTAACATTTTACCATAGCTGTTTTGGTGGCACATTACATTTTGATACATTCACGAAAAAGTTACAGGATTTCCCAAAAAATCCTGTAACTTTTGGATCACTCATCTCTAAGTATATTGTTATTCACGGTTCGGATTTAGTTGCTGATGAAGGACGAATCATTGGGAACCATCTATCTGTCTTTTTAATGTGTGAAAATATTGTTTATAGAAATTTGTTAGTTGATAAACTCGCAAGCAATCATGATCATTTCCCTAAAAGGCATCATGATTTACAAAAACTAATTGAAATAAGCGATGCTTATGATGTGAAGTGGTTGTTAGCAATCTCCTGTGTCATGCAACCGTAAGAATTAAATTTATATTTTATAAAATTATTGCAACTTTATTGCAATAAAGACGGTAATCATTATCTTTATTAAAATTAGATCCTGCACTTGCTACTGGATCAATAAAACTATGATATATGATGAAAAAGGTTGAAATTTATGATGTTACTATTATTGGAGGCAGTTATGCAGGACTTTCAGCAGCACTGGCCTTAGGGCGTTCTTTGAAAAATGTGCTCATCATCGATAGTGGAATACCCTGTAATCGACAGACACCTTATTCCCATAATTTTTTGACACAAGATGGAAAAACTCCTTTAGAGATTGCAACGTTAGGAAAGGAACAAGTTGCTCAATATGAAACTGTACAATTTCATGAAGATCAGGTAATAAGCGTGAAATTTTTGCCAGAAGGATTTGAACTTATAACAGCAGGTGGACATAATTTTAAAGCTAGAAAATTGATTTTTGCTACGGGAGTTACGGATATTTTGCCAGATATAAAAGGATTTGCTGCTTGCTGGGGTATTTCTGTTATTCATTGCCCATATTGTCATGGTTATGAGTTTCGTCATAAAAAAACAGGAATTATTGCACGTGGAGATCGTGCACTTCATCTTGCTTCACTAGTTAATAATTTGACTGATCAGTTGAGTATTTTGACAGTGGGGGAGGCTGATTTCAAAGGGGAGCAATTGGATAAATTAGGCCGCAATCATATTGATGTCATAGAGACGGAAATAGCTGAAATTATACATGATGCGGGGCAGGTCAAAGAAGTGATATTTAAAGATGGTACATCGCAACGTTTTGACACAATTTATGCTGCGGTTCCATTTGTTCAACACGCTCTTATTCCTAATAAGTTAGGATGTGAGTTGACTGAACAAGGGCATATCAAAGTTGATAATTTTCAGAAAACTACCATTCCTGGTATCTATGCTTGTGGTGATAATAGTACGATGATGCGTTCTGTAGCCAGTGCAGTGAGTACAGGAAATATTGCTGGAGCGATCGCTAATATGGAATTGACATTAGAACGTTTTTAAATTGTTTGCTTTTATTCTGGAAATAGAATTATAATGACTTGCAACAAGGATAGGTAATGGACTATTATGGACTTCTATCTGTCATATAAATCAAAATAAAATCTGTAAAATGGTGCTCAAATAATATAAAACGCCATTTTACAGCTATGTTATAGCTCTTATTTTAATTTTATGTATTGATTTGAGATACCATCGTATAATAGCGTTAAGGTGTCTTTATTAATGGTATAGTTACACTCAGATTTTTCCTGACTTTCTTTTTCTACAGTTATGATTTTGTCTTTTTCAATTTTGTAACTTGATATTATGGTATGCTGCATCTTTCCTTCTCCTAGATGTTGGAGAAACTGTCCATCTTTAGTAAACTCTAAGATGATTTTTTCTACTAGTTTTCCTGTTTTTGCATCTTTAAGAGAACTATCCCATTTTCCAATGATCTTTGGATTTTCTTGGGCATTACAACTTAAGAACATACAGCATAAGATAACAAATACTTGCTTTATTTGATTTTTCATAGGAATTGGGATTAAGCTTTATCGTTCGTTAAAAGATTATTGATATGAATCCGATTAAATTTCTTTCTGTTTTTTCCATTTACGTATTCTTCCAGTTGCGTTTGCATAAGGTGATGAGGTATTAAATTGTATCATTCTTCCTAAGGTCCAATTTTTATACCAATTGATTTCATAGAGTTCTTGATTAGATTTTGTCGCTATGAGCGATAAAATCTGGTCAACATGGATGTCCAGATTTTGCTTCAAGGTTGTAAAATCGTCCGCTTGATAATCTTCGTAGAATTTTTGAGCTAGCCTGCCCAGCTCATTCCATTTATAGCCTGTTTCAGGAAAATCGACAGACTCATTGTTGTCTTTCTTTTGGTTCCATTTTAAAACTAATGCTCCCCAACCGATTAGGTAAGCTAAAAGATTATTGATACTCATCTTTGTTCCTTTTGCGTGCCCTTCCAATTCCTGTATCCTTGTCAGCTCTTGTGGAATGCTGCTCAGTTCTTTTTTTAGTTTATTATAATTGATCTCGACAGCTTGCCGTAATTCTTCTTTGTTTGTTGGAATTGCCATTTTAATTGATTGATGTTAAGAACTGCTATTGATAACCACAGTTTCTGTTTTATTTGTGGTGAGAAGCATCTCCTCCTACTATAGGAATTGGGTTTACATATGGTATAGAATTTTATTTTATGGAGTTATTTTACTATTCAAAAATAGCTCTTTAATTTCTATGTTAATAATTTTATTCCTTTTTATAAGAAAAAATTGTTGGTGTGATGCTTTATTTTTATCTTCAAGATTAATGTCGTATCCCATCATATTTTTTTAGGTGATGATGGAAAAGTAATAAATTAACTATTAAACCGATTTTTATATGGAACCAGATTTTACAGAAAGCTATACTAAAGAAATGCGAACCATAGATCTATATCGCGCTAATGTTGTGGCGTTGTATTTATTTGCAATAGTGATCTTAGCATATGGTATTCCATTTTATTTCCTCTGGTCTACACAAGATTTTATCAGCATAATGAAAGATTCTTTTGGAGGTAACCTTATTTCTGCTCCTCTTCTTATCTTTTTGATTATGATTGTTGGAATTGTTCTGCATGAACTGATCCACGGTATAACTTTTTCCATATATGCTAAACATGGATTTAAATCCATTAAGTTTGGTTTTTTAGTGAAAATGTTAACTCCATATTGTCATTGTAAAGAACCGTTAAAAGTGAACCATTATATTATAGGGGCTTTAATGCCTGCTATAATCCTAGGCATTATTCCAGCTTTGATTTCATTGATAACTGGAAATATATTCCTTTTGTTATTTGCCATATTTTTTACTGGGGCAGCTGCAGGAGATTTTTTAATTGTCAAACTTATTTGGAAGGAGGATCGATCATCGATGGTTTTAGACCACCCTTCAGAGGCAGGATGTTATATTCTTAAAAAGATATAGCATTTGTCATTTTTTTTTGACTTCTCCTTGATCGGTAGGTATGTATCATCCTTTCATTAAATTTCCTTAATTTTATGGATATAACAAACCATTCGATTACTGTAATTGTTATTGAAAACAAAACTTATGGTTAGGTTATCTGTTCTTGTAATTTTTAGTATGTTTCTTATTCATACTGCCTGTGAGTCTCCTCACTCAAGGGAACCTCTACATGCAAATCAAAATTCAGAGGATAGCGTGACACAAGAACCATCTCATATTTCATTTTATGGTGGGAGCTTCTTGAAAAATATGAACAAAATATCTGGGATAACAGATACTATTTTGATCTCCGTAAATAAGCCTGATTCGGCCGTTATCACACTGCTTAGTCCAGCAGATACCGCAAATATTCGAATAGCCCAACTTTTCTCGCCAGATGGTACCGTTGATGGTCCATTTGGGAAAGACTTAAAATATCGATTTAAGGACACGGGAGATTATTACATCACGGTCAATGAGAACCTCATGGTGGGTAATCATTATACAGGTCCTTACCAAGTGAAGATGGTTATTACAAATCATAGTCATTAGTGCACATTTATAATCAAATGGATATAAATTGTTATAGATTTATTTGTCTATTATCATCATATCCATTTATTTAATTTTTTCCTTTTTAAAGGCAGATGGAGTAATTCCGTAATATTTTTTGAATGCGGATGTGAAATAAGCGGCTGATGAAAAGCCAACCTTTTCTGCTATTTCATTAATATTAAGTCCTTCCATAATGAGGTGTTGAGCCTTTTTCATTCTTCTTTGCAGCAAATGTTCATTAACACTGCATTGTAGTAGGGCTTTTACTTTTCGGTACAATTGTACACGTGACATGTGGAGCTCTGAGCTAATATCTTCTACGCTTAGTTTTGGATCGGATAATCTAGACTCTACGACTGCAGAGAAGTTGTTGAGAAATCGCTTGTCCTGTTCCGAATACTCACGTTCGCTCAGATCATCAGATGGATCTATCTCACTCATATACCGTTCTTTTAAGCCTTTGCGTAGATATAATAAATTCTCGATTACAGCTTTTAAGTGATCTGTATTGAAAGGTTTAGTTAGGTATGCATCTGCCATAGCTCTCATACCTGCGATCTTGCCTTCATCTGAATCTATTGCTGTGAGCAAGATAATCGGGATGTGTGAAGTCTGTGCATCGAATTTTAGATATTTTAGTACTTCTATACCACTTTTGTCTGGTAACATAACATCGCAAACGATTAAGTCTGGATATTTAGTCGTGGCTAGCTCCACTGCACGATCATAATTTTCTGCTGTATAAATATTATACTCCTGTTTCAACAGATCCTTTAAAAACATCCGGATATCAGCATGATCATCGATAAGCAGTATGCTTGGAAGTCTGCTGGAGGTAAAACTGACCTCTTCGTCGAGCTGCTTCGAGTTGTAGGTCGATAATGCTTGTTTGGGAATTGATGCCGTTGATGGCACGGTCTCCCTAAGTTCATTGTTTTTGAGGTGTAGATGACCTATAGGTAGCCGTATGGTGAAACAGGAACCCTCATTTAGTTTACTACTGACAGTAACTTGTCCGTGATGAAGATTGATAATTTCCTGTACATATGAAAGTCCGATACCAGAACCATCAGGATTATAACCGCCTTGATAGAAAGGGTCAAATACATGATCAATATGTTCTGGGCTGATGCCTCTGCCATTATCGATGACGCGGAGGTAAACATAATCGCCAAAAGTATTGCGCTCCAAAATGATTTCGATCTTACCGTTCTTCTCGGTAAATTTGATAGCATTAGAGATTAGATTGGACATGACTTGTTCAAGCAGGTATTCGTCAAACCAGAGCTCTTTGATTTGTGCCCTATTGCTATAGGAAAGTGATATTCTATTTAGCGTTGATAAAGGTTTAAATGTTGCGATCACCTGATGTATAAAATGATCTATTGGTACAGGTGCTGCCTGTAATCTGATCTTGGATTTTGATATCTTATGCATATCAATAAGTTCATTTACAAGCTGGAATAATTTATGCGCGCTGCGTCTAATACGTTGTAATTGTTCCTTAGCACTCACTGAAATTCCCTTTTCTTTCAATAATTCTTCTACAGGAGCTAATATCAGGGTAAGTGGAGTTTTAAATTCGTGTGATACATTAGTGAAAAAACTACTGCGTGCTTCAGAAGCTTCTTTGACTTGTTCGCTCATCTCGATGAGTTGCTGTTGCTGCTGTAAGATTTCTTTATTTTGGCTCTCTAAATCTTTATTTTTACTCCAGTTACTTTTGATCACAATGATGGACACGCCGCCAAATACTACAGCCATAACTAAACTTATGATCAGTACGTTAAGAATGGTTTTCTGATCGTTGTAGATTTTGCTCTGCTCCGTGATCAGCATCTGTTGCCTATCGATATCGCTTTGTTGCACTTCGATTTTTTCAGATTGGAGTGCCATCAGATTAGCATTGCTACTATCGATGACTAATGTGCCTAACAGATTGTCCCTTTGATAAAATTCCTTTTTTAGTATAGCTATTGCTGTTCTTATAGCTTCGGCTCCTCCGGTTGGATATAGTAGGGAAGCTTGCAGATAGCCTTTATTGATCTGTTCTAGTCCATTGCCGGAACCTGGTAGCGCATCAACACCGATGATGATTTGATTAGCTTTGGTATCAAATCGCTGCAGAATTTCTCGTACTCCTAATGCCATCTGATCATTGAAAGCAAAAATGAGGTCGCTACTTGCTAATTCTTCCAAATGATCTTGGGCTAGCGTACGAGCCTTTGCTCGTTCCCAATCTCCTTCTAGAACATGGGTGATTTTTATTGCTGCGTGATCCCTTAAGGATTCGCGAAGACCTTTTTCTCGTTCAATGGATGCTGAGGTTCCTTTCAGCCCTGTGATGATCGAAATATTGCCTTTTCCTTTGAGTGTGTTTGCTATGTATTTGCCTGCCAAATTACCAATAGCCACATTATCGGCACCTACGTAAGCATTATATAGATTAGATGAGGTCTTACGATCAGTTACAATAACCGGAATATTCTGTTGATAGATGGAGTTGACTATCGGTGTAAGTGGATCTGCTTCGTTGGGAGATACGATCAGTAAGTCAATATCTTGTTTTAAAAAAGTTTCTATCTGTTGGATCTGCTGTTTGCTATTACCTTTTGCATCTGCATAGAGAAATGCTATTTCAGGATGGAAACTCAGTTCACGTTTCATCTCTTGCAGCATGGTTTGTCTCCATGCATCAGTCCCTATACACTGAGAAAAAGCGATGGTATATTTTTCTTGAGGTTGATGTTGCTGACAAGAAATAAAAAGCAACATGGACAAGAGGAATACATATATAAGACTTCTAGGCATACTTGATTATATAAACGAAAGGCAATATACATTTTTTTATTTTTTGAAGCTTCTCTATTCAAACTTAGTGTAAAAAGTACATTAGTATTATTGGGGTATAAAATGAATCAGGATTATAATTTTTTGTTCAATTTTCACTAATCAATACATGGGGGTCAATATTTAATCAACTGAAAGTCATTGTGTTTGTGGGTATTTTGTTTCATGTATCAAATTTTATTCAATTTGTCTGCTATTTGTATCTCTAAAGTAGACTTGGGCACATAGATTTGCTTCTAATCAATTATAAAAGTGATATGAACAAAAACATGGTGTTGGCCTGGTCATTTGTCGTGGCCCTGGGAGGATTTTTATTTGGATTTGATACAGCGGTAATTTCTGGAGCGGAGAAAGCAGTTCAGGTATTTTGGAATTTGACTGAGTTTGAGCATGGATTGACGATGGCTATCGCTTTGATAGGAACTGTTGTTGGTGCTGCTCTTGGTGCATTACCTTCTGATCGATTTGGTCGAAAAAATACGCTTTTCGCAGTTGCTTTACTCTACTTTTTCTCTGCTATAGGTACTGCGTTAGCCTATGACTGGTCGCTCTTTTTGATCTTCCGATTTTTAGGAGGTATAGGTGTTGGCGTTTCCTCGGTCACCGCACCGATCTATATTACAGAAATCTCACCTGCCAAGTCTAGAGGTAAGCTTGTTGGTCTTTTTCAATTTAATGTCGTATTGGGTATACTCATTGCATATTTGTCCAATTATTTGATTGGACAATGGGGTGAGGAGTCATGGCGATGGATGCTAGGTGTCCAAGCTTTTCCAGCTGCATTATTCTTTATACTTATATTTTTCATTCCTGAAAGTCCAAGATGGCTTTTATTACATCGTAATAGACGTGAAGAAGCTGAGGAAACCATGAAGAAGATCAATGCGGACAATTATAAAGATGAAGTACAGTTGATTATCGATAGTCGACAGATCAGTCAACGTGCAGGAGAACAGTCGAGTGCTCTTTTTTCTAAACAATATCGCACTCCATTGATCTTAGCCATATTATTTGCTGTTTTTAATCAAGTTTCTGGTATTAATGCAATCATCTATTATGCACCTCGGGTATTTGAAATGGCAGGATTAGGTGCTCAAAGTTCTTTGTTATCGAGTGTGGGTATCGGGCTTGTAAATTTTATATTCACGCTACTGGCTATCAATTTCATTGATAAAGTAGGTCGACGAAAACTCATGTTAGTGGGATCAATTGGACTTATCCTTTCGCTATCATTGGTTTCATTTGCCTTCTTTTCTGGGCATACAGAAGGGTTGTCTATTACTTTTTATTTGATGCTTTATATTGCTTTTTTTGCATTCTCTCAAGGAGCTGTGATCTGGGTGTTTATTTCCGAAATTTTTCCAAATGATGTTCGTGCTAAAGGGCAAACAATCGGGAGTCTGACACATTGGGTGATGGCTGCGCTTATTACATTTTGTTTTCCCGCGCTAACTGAATTTTTAGGGGGCGGATACACCTTCTTGATTTTTGCAGGCTTCATGGTATTGCAATTGATTTTTGTGATCCGTATGATGCCTGAGACTAAAGGAACTTCATTAGAAAATATGGATCAAACGATTAATTTACATTAAGGATGAGGAGAGAAAAATTAACCATTCGTGGACTTTGCTTTGGTGAAGTGCTGTGGGACAACTTACCCACAGGTAAAAAACTTGGTGGAGCTCCTTTAAATGTTGCTTATCACCTCAATAAGCTTGGCTTAGAAACTCAGATCATCAGCCGGGTGGGAAAAGATAGTGGTGGAGGTGAATTGATTACAGGGTGTGAAGAACGTGGTATTCCTACTAAACTTTTGCAGGTCGATGAGGAGCATGCCACTTCAACTGTGGAAGTACATGTGGATGAACAACTGGAAGTTACTTATGAGATTGTTTTTCCTGTAGCATGGGATTATATCCAGTTAACTGAAGATGATATCATTGCTGTTCAGCATGCTGATTTTCTAGTGTATGGGAGCCTTTCTTCACGTCATGAGGTTTCATATCGTACGCTAAAGGAACTATTAAAGTTGGCGAAGTACAAAGTGTTAGATGTTAATTTGCGAGCACCTTTCTATTCACAATTGCGCTTGTTGGATTTGCTGAGTCATGCTGATCTCGTGAAGATGAATAAAGAGGAACTCGGGATTATTGCGCAGTGGTTAGATCTACCTAAGGAAGACAATGATGGACAGTTGGTGGAGCAGATTATGCAACGATATGCTATTGATGAGGTCATTGTAACCTATGGTGCTGCTGGAGCAATTTATCACGCTAAACGAACGGGCGTCAGTTATCATTTTGCAGCATATCAGGTTGATGTGAAGGATACCATTGGGAGTGGAGATTCTTTTTTGGCTGCTTTTTTATCGAAACGTATGCGCAATCAAGTTGATATCAGTATTGAAGAAACCATGGGGTTTGCGGCTACGCTAAGTGCTTTTGTTACGCAAAGTACTGGAGCATGTCCAAGCTATGATGCGAGTACGATCAACAGATTTGAATGGATTCATTATTTGGGAAGAGGGGAGGCCAATTCAAGTTAAGAAAAAGATTGACCTAACCTATATCTTGATAAACGCTAATTATAAACAACTAAAATTTACTAAATTATGAGAAGAATAGTTTTTACACTATTGTTCCTGGGATGCCTGTTGTCAACGGTGTATGCCCAAGACATTCCGTTGTCTGGAAAAATTACCGATAACAAGGGACTTCCACTATCCGATGTGACAGTCACCATAATGGGAACACAGCATGTGACTGCTAGCGATGAAAATGGAAATTATAAAATAAATGCCACCAAAGGTACTCAGATCCGCTATACTCGTGTCGGCAAGAAAATAGTATATGTAACTGTGGGCGAGCAACGAGTCGTAAATGTGGTGATGGACGAAGGAGAAAACTTGGATGAGGTTGTCGTTACGGGATATCAAACGCAGCGTAAAGCAGATCTGACGGGGGCAGTCGCAGTAGTGAGAATGGATGAAATAAATGCACCCTTAACAGGCAATGTCATGAAAAGCCTTCAAGGTCGAGTACCTGGTGCATTTATTACGACTAGTGGTTCACCTGACGGTTCTGCCAATGTGCTCATTCGTGGAATTGGAACTTTGGGCAACAACAGCCCTTTATATATTATTGATGGTATGCCAAGTACTAAATCCATGAATGAAATATCTGGACTTGATATTGAATCGATTCAGATTCTTAAAGATGCATCTTCATCAAGCATCTATGGCTCTCGCGCAGCTAATGGGGTAATCATTATTACGACAAAAAAAGGGGGTAAAGGTGCTACACGTGTAGATGCACGTGTATCTACTGGTATCAAAAATTATGCAAAATCATTGGACTGGCTGGATACCCAGCAACGGGGGCGTGTACAATGGCAAGCTGCACGTCATGATGGTACAGATCCAAACTTTGGAGTTTATACGTTTAAAGATTTGCAAAATAGTGATGGCAGCTGGCAACTGAATGAAATTACAGTACCCGAATATATTGATGATGCTAAGACAATGCGTGCTGCCAATACCGATTGGGTACAGGAAGTGGGACAGACGGCTTTAGTACAGAATTACAATTTAAGCTTAATGACGGGTAACGATAAAAGTAGAGCACTCTTTTCTGTGGATTATTTCGATAATCAAGGAACGGTTAAAGGAACGTATTTTGAGCGTCTGTCCGGTCGGTTAAATACAGATTTTAATTTACTGGAGGGTCGTGTGAAAATAGGTGAAAACTTATCGATCACCAAAATAAAACAAGATGTACTAGGCAATGTGTTAGATCGCACGCGTAATATACAACCGATCGTTCCTGTACATACTGTAGATGGTATGGGTTGGGGTGGTCCTGTAGCAGGGATGAGCGATCGTCAAAATCCGGTTAGACTGATCGCCGATAATGAGCAGAATAGACGAAATATGCTGCGTTTATTTGGCGATATGTATATCGAAGTGAAATTGTTAGAAAATCTAAAATTTAGATCCATGCTTGGGATGGACTATTCTTTCCTTTGGGACCGCAATATGCAGAAAACCTATGTTTCTGGATTCATGTCCGAAAATACAGCAAGTTTAAACAATGTTAATAATAGATGGGGTAACTATGTGTGGAATAATACGCTGACCTATAAATGGATCCTGAATGAAAAGCATCATTTTGATTTTTTGGCTGGTCAGGAGCTCATAGATTATTATGCTGAGAATCTGCAGGCAGGACGTCGTAAATTTGCTTCTGAAGATCCCGATTATATGTATCTGGATGCTGGAGAGGGTATCCAAACAAATAGTGGGAGTGGTACTGCCTACCGACTGCTTTCGTATTTTGGAAAAGTAAACTACAATTTAGCGGATAAATATTTGCTATCTGCAACAGCAAGATACGACGGTTCATCCCGATTTGGAGCTAACAATCAATTTGGTTGGTTCCCTGCTTTATCTGCAGGTTGGCGTTTAAGTCAAGAAGATTTCCTGAAATCTGTCGATGTCATATCGGATCTGAAAATACGCTATGGTTGGGGAAAAGTAGGTAATCAAGAGATTGGTGATTTCGCTTCTTATGGGATGTATCAAGCGAGTTATGCGACTAATCCAACATGGGATCCTGACAATGGAACCGCATACGATATCAATGGTGCTGGTACAGGTACACTACCTTCTGGATATAGACGTGTACAGCAACCTAACCCAAATCTACGCTGGGAATCGGCTACTCAGCATAATATTGGTGTGGATTTTGGATTTTTTAATCAAAAACTAACAGGTTCATTCGATTATTTTAAAAAGAACACCTCGGATATCCTGATATCGCCACCTTTTATTGCCACTTTGGGTGAAGGGGGCAATCGTTGGGTAAATGGAGCAAGTATGTCAAATAGGGGATATGAATTTTTGTTATCCTATTCATCATCTCATAACAATTGGAAGTATTCCGTAACGGGAAACATGGCTGGATACCGCAATAAAATAGTCAAACTACCAGAAGATGTTATTAATTCTTATCCTGGAAATGGGGTAGATCAAACCATTTTAGGAAGGCCACTTAATTCCATGTTTGGATATGTAGCGGATGGTCTTTTTAGAACCATGGAAGAGGTGAATGCGCATGCAGAACAGGTCGGCAAAGGGTTAGGACGAATCAGATATCAAGATATCAATCAAGATGGTCGAATCGGTGATGAAGACCGAACTTGGCTAGGTATTGCCGATCCAGATTTTATTTATGGAGTAAATTTCTCGGTAGGCTATAAGCAATGGGACTTGAGTATGTTCTGGAATGGGGTTTATGGTGGTTTGGTTAACAATTCTGCTAAAGGTTATACGGATTTTATCAGCTTTTTTGGTGGTGAAAATTATGGTACACGCGTACTGGATGCATGGTCGCCTCAAAACTCGCAATCAGATATTCCAGCTTTATCATTTAACGATCTCAATAATGAAAAAAGATTCTCTAGTTACTTTGTAGAAAGCGCCTCTTATTTTAAGTTGAGAACACTGGAATTGGGATATAGTTTGTCCTCATCTGTATTGAAAAGAATTAAAAGTCAGGGAGTAAGATTCTATGTATTAGGCGAAAACCTGTTGGCATTTAAAAAGAGCTGGGGAAATTATAAATATACAGGTGTAGATCCAGAAACCCCAAATTCGGGGTATCCAATTCCGTTTTCAATTACCGCAGGTATAAATGTTTCATTTTAATCGTAACCTTGTCATGAAAAAATCAATATATATATGTTACACTGTGTTATCGCTAATATTAGTGAGCAGCTGCAGTGATTATCTGGATATCAATCCCAAAGGTCAATTGGGCGAAAATCAGTTGAATAATGTGGAGGCAGCAGAAAATCTGGTCATTGCTGCATATTCTTCATTGGGTAATGAAAACTATAATAATAAAACAAATAGCCTATGGCCATATGGCGATTTGAGGAGTGGAGATGCTTACAAGGGAGGTGCTGGTACGGGTGATATGGAAGAATGGAACCTCTACGAGACCTTTGTCTCTATGCGGGTAGATGTTGGCGGATTGGATCAAAAGTGGTATCGACAATATGTTGCCATATCACGTGCAAACAATGCGTTACGAGTTATAAATGGTCTGAATGCAACTGACTATCCTAAGAAAGACATCCGCACCGCTGAAATGCGGTTTTTGAGGGCTCATTATATGTTTGAGCTCAAATTACTTTTCAAGTATATCCCTTTTGTAGATGAAAACTTAGCACCAGAGGATTATGTTACCCTATCCAATCGGGAGTATTCTGATACTGAACAATGGAATAAGATTATTGATGAATTTAGATTTGCAGCCACTACATTGCCCGAAC
Source organism: Sphingobacterium sp. UBA6320 (assembly GCF_002440335.1). Classification (NCBI taxonomy): domain Bacteria; kingdom Pseudomonadati; phylum Bacteroidota; class Sphingobacteriia; order Sphingobacteriales; family Sphingobacteriaceae; genus Sphingobacterium; species Sphingobacterium sp. UBA6320. The sequence goes on from NZ_DJTA01000009.1 coordinate 82,555, forward strand.
AACAGGAGGGGCAGAAAGGGAGAGCTAATCAATTTATGGCTAAAGCATATCTAGCGAAGGCTTTACTATATGCGGCATATGAGCAAAATGAGCAACATCAGGTGACAGGTATTAATAGCCAAAAATTGGAAGAAGTGGTGAAGCTTGTCACGGAACTCGAGGGACGCTATGACTTGTCACAGGATTTTGCTTTTAACTTTCTGTGTGAATATGAAAATGGTCCTGAGTCTATTTTTGCAGTGCAGAATTCGCTGAATGATGGAACAGAATTTGGTCGTTTAGATTGGAGTGCTATGCTCAACTATCCCATGAACAATGAGTATGGTTGCTGCGGTTTCCATCAACCAAGTCAAAATCTAGTCAATGCATTCAAAACCGATAATGAGGGTTTACCACAGTTTACAGGATTTAACAATCTAGATCTAACAACTGCTGCACAGGTGAAAACACAAAATGTGGATCCTAGATTATTGCATACGGTAGCTATCGTAGGTCTCCCATATAAATATAAAACTGATTTTATCTTTCAGAATAGTTGGGTTCGCCAGATCGAAACTTATGGCAACTATATGTCATTGAAAGAAGTGGTGTTATATGATAACCCTTGTTTTAAAAAGGTAAATCCATTTATGAGCAGTAGTAAAAATAGGGATATTATCAGATTTGATGATGTCTTGCTCTGGAAAGCTGAGTCTTTGATCGAATTGGGTAGACATACGCAGGCATTACCCATTATAAATAAAATCAGGAAACGGGCAGCTGAGAGTACGTTTAGATTGGTGGATCGTGAAGGTGCGCCTACAGGTCAATTTAAAGTTGCCGCATATGTAGATGGGGTAAACTGTACTTGGAATCAAAATTATGCACGTGAGGCATTGCGTTGGGAGAGAAGATTGGAATTTGCTATGGAAGGGTTTCGGTTCTTTGATCTGGTACGTTGGGGAATTGCGGATACATATATCAATGCTTACTTGCAGAAAGAAAAAACACGACGAAATTATTTGGCAGCTTCGGTATTTAAGAAAAGTAGAGATGAATATTTTCCGATACCATTGTCGCAAATCAATTTCAGTAAAAAACTATATGTCCAAAATTTTGGTTGGTATTAATAATATTAAATTGAACTACGGGAAAAAGGTGGAAAAGCAATGATAGATAATCTGGAATTTTATAAACTTAAAAGCATATGGTAATGAGGAAATTATTAGGTATTTTATTGGTTTTGACAGTATTTAATAGCTGTCATACGTCGTCGAAAACAAAGTCTGTAAAGAATGAAAAATATAGACCTACCTATCATTTTACTCCCAAAGCGGGATGGATGAATGATCCGAATGGAATGATATTTTTAGATGGAACTTACCATCTGTTTTTTCAACATAATCCAGATTCGACTGTATGGGGACCGATGCATTGGGGACATGCTACGAGTACGGATTTAATTCATTGGGAAGAACAACCTATTGCTTTATTTCCAGATAGCCTCGGGACTATCTTTTCGGGTAGTGCTGTAATTGACAAAGACAATACTGCTGGATTTGGTAAAGATGCCTTAGTGGCAATCTTTACACATCATAATCATAAAATCGAAAACCAGAAAACAGGGTTGCATCAATATCAAAGTATCGCTTACAGCTTGGATAAAGGAAAGTCATGGACGAAATATGAAGGTAATCCAGTGTTGCCAAATCCAGGGATTTGGGATTTTCGTGATCCAAAAGTGATGTGGCATACCGAAAGTAAGCAATGGGTGATGACATTAGCTACCAAACAGTCGATTACTTTTTATGGTTCTCGCAATCTGAAAGAATGGGTCAAGCTTAGTGAATTTGGGAACGAAGTAGGCGCACATGGTGGAGTTTGGGAATGTCCAGATTTACTTCGTTTTTCGACGCCTGATGGTGAAAAATGGGTATTACTTGTGAGCATCAATCCAGGAGGACCTAATACTGGTTCGGCAACGCAATATTTTGTGGGTGAGTTTGATGGTAAAACTTTTACTTCGAATCAGCACGATATTAGATGGATGGATTATGGACCTGACAACTATGCTGGAGTAACTTTTTCTAATACTGGCGACCGCCATATCTTGATGGGGTGGATGAGCAACTGGGAATATGCCAATACTGTACCAGCATCTACTTGGCGAAGCGGAATGACAATAGCAAGGACACTTCATCTACAACAGGTAAATAATGATTGGTATTTGGTCTCGATACCGATCACAGGGACGGGCAGCGTGGAAGAAATTGGAGATGCAACGATGGAAAATGGGTCATTAGATTTGAGCAAATATATAAAAGGAAGTAATGGTGCGTTTGAATTGTCATTTGTCGTCGATCAAGTTGCTCCTTTTAATATCATATTGGGTAATGAAAAAGGAGACGAATTAGTGCTTGGATTTGACCAATCAAATCAGCAATACTATGTAGATCGGTCTAAGTCTGGAAATACTAATTTTAATTCGGCCTTTATTCATCGTACGGTGTCACCTCGTATCTCAGATCATAAAACGATCTCCTATAGATTATTGGTAGATCATAATTCGGTGGAGATATTTGCGGATGGAGGAATATCTAATCTGAGTAACTTATTCTTTGTTGAACAGCCTTTTGATGTATTGAATTTGAAGTCTTTACACCCAGTTGGTATTAAGGATTTGAAAGTAAAAATTATCAAGTAAATTTTACACTATTTTAATAGTGCAACGAAGTGCTGTACTATTAAAATAGTGTTGCTATTCAGTATGTTATTCTTTAGTAAAAGTAAATTCACCTCCGCCTTGTTTCAAGACCATTGTTTTTTCTTGTGGATCAAAAGATAATACAATACCCGCTTTCTCGAGTTTGAATGTATCTTTCTCACTAGGTTCTAACTCATTGGCAGCCTGTCCTGTGGCTTGTACAATGAGTGTGTGCCCAGATTTAGTTATGGTGAGTTTAATCGGCACCTGATTCGACGAATAAACTCCTATATATTGATCTAACATAGAGCGATCTACTTGATAAGTTGACCATTGCTGATGAAAGTTTCATCATATCTACTTTTGCTATATTTAATTTATTGATTAACTTTAAATTTAGTTTATTTTAAAATATATCAATATGTTATACAAAAGTCTGATCTTCTTCTTCTTCGTACTCGCTCAATTTCCGCTTTCAGCTCAGGACTATAAATTGTTAAAGGATATTTCTTATGTAGAGAAGAGTGACTCCGATTTGTATAAACAAGAACGGTGTAAATTAGATTTGTATCTTCCGGAAAACAGATCTGATTTTGCTACGATCATCTGGTTTCATGGTGGAGGCTTAGAGGAGGGTGCTAAATATGTTCCACTGGAATTGCAGGGTAAAGGAGTGGCAGTTATTGCCGTAAATTATCGGTTAAGCCCTAAAGTTAAAGGGCCGGCTTATATTGAAGATGCTGCTGCTGCTGTTGCTTGGGCTTTTAATCATATTAGTCAATACGGGGGTGACCCTGCTAAAATTTATGTTTCCGGTCATTCTGCAGGAGGTTATTTGGCCTTGATGGTGGGGTTGAATAAGGCATATTTGAAATCTTATGGTATTGATGCCAATAACATCAAGGGATTAGCACCTATCAGTGCACAGACTAATACTCATTATACCATAAAGAAGGAGCGAGGCCAGTCAATGGAAATCCCTATCATTGATCAATATGCACCTTTAAGTTTTGCTAGAAAAGATGCACCTCCTATTTTATTAATCACAGGAGACCCTAAATTGGAGATACCTGCAAGATTTGAAGAAAACGCTCATTTAGCTGCAGTGCTGTTAAGTTTAAAACACCCTCAAACTGAGCTTTTCCAGTTGCAGGGCTTTGATCATGGCGCTGTATATGCACCAGGATGCCTCTTACTGTTAAAGTGGATCGCTGCACTTGAAAAAAAATAAAGTAATTTGGCACGGCATTCGTCTACTCTATAAGAGCGTTTGACGATATGGCAAAAAGACTTATTTTATTTCTATTACTATTCTTGATCAGTGATATTTACTTTTATCAAGCTGTAGTTACACTTTTTTCGGGTTCATCAATTCCAATTTTTTATTGGTTTGTTGACGTTTTAATAATTGTCTCGATTGTATCAATTATTTTTCTTCGCCAACGAATAAGTGATCTTCAACGCATTGCTTCTATTTTGATTACAGCAATGTTGCTTGTTTTTATACCAAAGTTGTTTTCTTTTCCGATCCTATTCATAGAAGATATTGGACGATTGTTTCGCGGTTTTCCTGCACGAAGTGTTTATGTGAGTGAAATAGTCGTTTTTATTGCAGTAGCGATCTTTTTAGCTATTGTTTTTGGGCTTACCCGAGGTAGACATCTGTATCGTGTCAGAAAGGAAATTCTATATTTTTCAGATCTGCCCGAAGCATTTGATGGTTTTACGATTACACAGTTATCGGATATCCATTCGGGCAGTTTGAGTAATATAAGAGGGGTGCAGAAGGGTATTGATTTGGCTAATGCACAGAACAGCGATGTCTTATTATTTACGGGTGATCTGGTCAATAATATGGCATCGGAGATGGATCCTTGGATCGATACCTTCACAGGTTTAAAAGCCTCATATGGTAAATATTCAGTGTTGGGTAATCACGATTATGGTGATTATATTAAATGGAATAATGCATCAAGTAAAGAAGCTAATCTACAGCGTTTAAAAGAAATACACAGGGAGATGGGGTTCAATCTGTTATTGAATGAAGCTGTAACACTTCAGAAACAAGGACAACGCATTGCATTAATTGGCGTGGAGAACTGGGGTAAGGGAGGTTTTCACCAATTTGGCAATCTTACTCAAGCAACGGAAGATATTCCTATAGATTCATTCAAAATCTTGATGTCTCATGATCCATCACACTGGGATGCGGTGACAGTTGATCATGAAAAACATGTCCATCTCACTTTAGCGGGGCATACTCATGGTATGCAGTTCGGAATTGAAGTTTTTGGGTTTAAATGGAGTCCGATTCAATATTTTTATAAGCAATGGGCAGGTTTGTATCAGCGTGATGGTAAATTTTTATACGTCAATAGAGGTTTTGGTTTTCATGGATTGAAGGGGCGGGTAGGAGTATGGCCTGAAATTACTGTACTGACTTTAAAACGTTCTGATTCTGCGACAGCATAAGACAAATAGCACAATACCTTGCTTAGGGCCTATTTTTTTAAAATCCCCTTTTCCACACTCTCATCAATTAGTTTTTCAGCAAAATCCCATATCGTCTTGGAACCTTCATCAATTATTTTCTTTTTATCGTATACTTTGCTGTAGTTAATGTCAAATTCATTCCAAGTTCCACCACTGTTTGAGGTGTTTTGTAGCAGTGGTTCTAAGCGATCCATTGCTCTTGCAAATTTGGCCTCATGAGTGAGCCCTGCTTCAAATTCTTCCCAGATTTCAATGAGCCCTTCTGCCTGCTTTTGTGGAAGTAATCCAAAAATCCGTTTAGCCGCAAGCCTTTCTTCGTCGGTGTTTGTATGATTTTTCTGAGTATCGTAAATAAAAGTATCACCTGCATCGATCTCCACTATATCATGTATGAGTACCATCTTGACAACTTTTAGAATATCAATAGGTTCGTTGGAATGCTCTGCTAATATAATTGCCATCATGGCTAAATGCCAACTATGTTCTGCATCATTTTCATTTCGATCGCTATTAAATAGCTTGGTTTTTCGTTGTATATACTTGACTTTATCAATTTCTTTAATAAAATCGATTTGTTGCTGTAAATTTTTAAGATCCATCTTGATGAAATAAAAGCTGTACTACAGTTCGTGTATTGATTGGTGTAATTTTTTATCTGCACGAGTTATTCCTTATATCCTGCGTTTAATATAAATTTTGCACAGCTGATCGGAAAGTTTTTATTGACCATAAATATAGAAAAATTGCAGTACATGCATTAAATCTTTAGGAGCGGAATACGTAATAATTTATCTGATGCAGTTATATACAAGTATCCGTCTCCGCCGAAATTACAGTTCGCAGTAGCAATACCAAGTTTAATCCGGCCTAATAATAATCCCTCGCTATTGAAGATAACGATTCCATTGCCAGCTGCTGCAAATAAATATCCACCAGCCTGTACTTTGATTCCATCAGCCGCCATATGTTCTGATGGAAATTTTAACCTAAAATCTACGAAGATCTTACTATTAACAACTTCCAATTTATTATTGAGCGTATATTCCATAATTAAGGGCTGCTTATGATCACTGATGGCGACATATAATTTATCTTGTTTTTCAGATAAGGCAATACCATTTGGTCGAGTCAGGTTGGAGATGATCTGAGTAGCTTTTCCAGAACGATCCAATCGATATACACCGTTTTCTTTAATCTCCCTATTTACTGTATCGCGTTCTCTGTGCGGAAGTCCATAAGGAGGGTCTGTGAAGAAATAATCACCACGTTGATGTTGACAAATATCATTTGGTGAACTGAACCTTTTATGATTCCAATGTGTACCCAATGGTTTAAATTTTTGGGTATTAAGATCAATTTGTACGATACGTCTATTTCCATGATCACACGCTATCAAATGTCCTTCCTGATTGATCAATAATCCATTTGTGCCCGGTTCGTCACTATAGATATCAGGGCCTTGATATCCGGCAGGTTCAAGAAATTTCTCAAGTCCATTTTTTAAAGACCATTTATATATGGTATTAAGTCTTGGATCGCTAAATAATAGGTAATTTTCATCGTAGTTCCATACGGGACCCTCCGTCCACTGCATGCCATCTGCTAGCAATTCTACCTTTACAAAAGGATCTATTATTTTATTAAGTTCAGGATGAAATACTTCAATGGTCGCACCATCTAAAAGTTTCGAATTACTTTGCCCGAACATGGTGATGGGAAATAGAATGGTCAAGATAAGTACAGCAACTGGGATCATTTTATTGGGTGTCATTCTTTTTTCTGTATTGATTTTTTTATTAAATTATTCTGAACAGCTTTAAATATATGATGTCATTTCTGACCTTTTCAAAGCGAATTATAACGTAATGATCATGAATTCGATCATTACTAGCACTTTAGGTTAAGTAAAGATAGGAATATTTATGGTTTAGTCGAATTCATGAATTTTTGTGGGTTTGTAGGATTAAATTTTTGTAAGAAATCGCTTGGAGGCATGTCTAAAATCTAATCTCAATAAATTATGAATAGATCAGGTTAATCACGGTAACGAATGTGTGCTGATCTATTCATAATCAGGGAGTCAAAAGTGATATCCTTTTGTAAAAAACAAAAACTCCTGAACTTCACAAAAAGTGATCAGGAGTTTTTGTTTTTTAATGCTTTTTAATAAAGCAAAAAAATTATTTTAAAACGAACTTAAATCCCATAGAAAAACTTGATGGATCAAAGTTAACGTCATGTGAAATATTCCACCAAGGTTTCCAGTCAAAATGCATCGCTAACGGTGCAGATGGAATTCTAAATTCTAAACCTAATGCGGGACGTATCGCAAAATCCACATGGGTGTCATCATTTTTCCAGTGATAGTTTTTATATCCTTTGTTATAATCGATAAATGATACTTGAGGACCGACACCGATATACCAATATAGACCTCGAGCGCCCTGAATACGTCTGTTATAAGAATAGTCAACACCTAGGACAGTGATATGATCCCCAAATAATACCTGTGCATTTACTGCATCATTTCCGCCAAAATTGTGTTTAATCTGAGGGCCAAATAAAGTCTCCCCATCGCCCAAATCTATTCCCAGCCCAATAGCTGTCCGATAGGGTGTTTGTGCATTTGCCTTTTGCTGCGTGGCAAAAAATAAAGTAAAAAGAGTAAGAAAAGGTAGAATTACTTTTTTCATGATCATTATAAGATATTTTAAGTGAGCGTTTTCAAAATGAAAACTTTCGCTGTTGCAACAAATAGTTTGCCAATTATACTCTGAAATAAATGTTAAAGTTTTATCATATTGTTTATGAGGTAATTGCCGTTTGAATAGTTGTGATCGCCCATTTTCAATAATCAACGAAGCTCTTGTTTATGATTAGGGGTGACTGGAGAACATGCTTATTTATAATTTGAATAAAAATTTAAATAGGATGGGTTTACGACTATTCCAGTACAATTGTTAGATCGGTCAGGTAATTTATTATGATTCTTCATACACAAATATATATCCAGCTCCATAGACACTATCAATTCTGATGTTTTTTTCATAATCGACTAATTTCCTTATTCGTGAAATAAACACTTCTAAGCTTTTTCCATTAAAATAATCTGTATTTCCCCACAACTGCAAAAGAATATCTTTTTTTAATACCAATTGATTCTGATTTTTAATTAATAAATCAAGAATTTCAGTTTCACGAACAGTTAATTTTTTCTGTTTGCCATTGGACATTGAAAGTAACATACGCTCTTTTATAAAGGTTATGCTTCCTACTGAAACAGGGGCGATAGTAGCCACTTTAATTGGAATTTCTTTCTTTAATTTTAAGAAGTTTTTAATTTTTAATATGAGCTCTTCCATTTCAAAGGGTTTCCCGATATAGTCAATCGCACCTAGCTCTAAGCCTTTCATTCGGTCGATTTTTTCATGAAGGGCAGTTAAAAAGATGATGGCCTGATTCTGATTAATTTTTTGAAGTTGTTTTGCTAATTCAATTCCGTTCATATCAGGAAGCTGGATATCGATAATTGCTAAAGCATATATTCTTTTTTTATACTCATCTAGAGCGATTTCAGCAGACGGGCTCCAATATACACTGATACCTTTAAATCGCAAATATTGAGATAATACTAAGCCCAAATCGGGTTCGTCTTCTACCAAAAGTATATCAAAATAATGGTTTTTATCATGCATACGTAGCGTGGTTATGGTTGTATTATTATTAATTTAAATCTGGATCCTTTACCGATCTTAGATTCCACTTTTAAATCCCAATCCAATAAGTCTATAATTGTTTTTACGTAATATAGTCCTAAACCTAAACCTGGTTTTTTACCACTTGATTTAGAACGATAGAATTTCTCAAAAATATGTTTTAATTCTTCCTGATGGATACCAACACCATTGTCTTCAATATTTAAAATTAACTCATTTTGTGTCTCTTCCCAATAAAAAGAAACTTTCGGTGAAGCACTTTGATTGAATTTTAACGCATTGTTCACCAGATTGTCTAAAATAGAAAAATATAAAGAAGAATCTATCCATATCTTTTTAGATAATGATAGGGGAGTATAATTGACCTCAATTTTCTCTGAATGGCGTAGCGATATATCTTTTAAAAACTCTTTTGTTAATGAACATATATCTTCTTGTTTTAAATCAGGTTTCTGTTTTGGCAAAGAGACAGACTCTAAGATTTGTTTAAAATAAGTTTTCAATCGATCGGCTTGCCGCTCTATCACATTGCCTAAAGATCCAATTTCGGCGGTATTTAATATGGACTTTTGTTCCTTTAGGGTTTCTGAACAGATCAAAATGGTCGTGATGGGTGTATTAAATTCATGCCGTATATGATTTAAGAATTCAGTTTTTAATTCCGTTTCTTTCCTTTGATCGATCCAATTTTGATAGGTGAGGTAGTTAATTGTGATAATCAGTAAGATACATAAGATCGAAAAACACAATACAGGGAGCATATCCATCAATACTCTTGTCATTCTGTTGGGGTAATCGACATACAGACTGTAGGTAAATCTATAGGTGACATGACTCGCTACACTGACGGATAATTGGAGTATCTTGTTATTATTATTTATATCTTTCAAATTTCCGGCTATCTCGGTATTAATTTTTCCGTCATCTTTAAGGAAAAAAGTCTTCCAATCATGTCCATTTGGTAATAATAAATCCAATCGATCAAATACTAACTTATATGATAATGTGGTATCCAAATGATGTTTTGCTAATATTTCATTAAATACGATATCCATATTTTGATATCGGCGCAACTCTCCCAAAAAAGAGGATAGCACCTGCTGTTGTTCCTGTTGTAGTGCCTTTGGATTATTTGTTAATGTACGATATAGACTTGATAACTGTGGCTCTAGAAACTGTTGAAACAGTTTATTTCCGCCAGGGAATAGTTTGTCATTCATCACATATTGACCATATGATTTTTCGATCTTCAGTTTTTGAATATTTTGAAAATTTTTATCCTTGTATTGATAAGTGTTGAATACCAAAAAACCAATCAATAAGCAAAGCATAAAAAAACTACAGCATAACACCCATTTATAAAATTTGGGATTGTGTCTTAATATCATATTATAAATCTAGGATAATTTCAGTTATCCTGAACATCATTAACCTTTTATTAAGTTTTCGTTATCCTTCTATTAATCACTTGAGCGTATTATAAAGCTTATTTTTGAAGCATAATTAAATTATAAATCTATTGATGTCATATGAAAAATAACAAATTTTTGACCGCAGTGTTACTTATCTTAGGCTTAATGCAAGTAAACACGATTGTGGCTCAAGTAAAGGAATCTGAATTAAGGAAGCAACAACTTGATTTTGTAAATCTAGGCTTTGGAATGTTTATCCATTATGGAATGCCAACCTATATGGATCAGGATTGGTCAGATCCGAATGCTTCGCTAAGTTTGTTCAATGCTCCTAAATTGGATGCAAATCAATGGGCTCTCGCTGCAAAGTCAGCTCATATGACTTATGGCTGCCTGACTACGAAACATCACAGTGGATTCCCGATCTGGGATACTAAGACCACAAACTATAATGTGATGAATACTCCTTTTGGACGTGATGTAGTGAAGGAATATGCTGATGCTTTCCGTAAAAATGGATTAAAAGTGATGCTTTATTATTCTATTTTAGATACGCATCAAGAAATAAGACCTAACCATATAACCAGCAACCATATTCAGATGATCAAGGATCAATTGACGGAACTGTTAACTAATTACGGTGAAATTAATGCATTAGTAATTGACGGTTGGGACGCTCCATGGTCTCGTATTTCTTATGATGATATTCCTTTTGATGATATTTATTACCATATTAAATCTCTTCAACCTCAATGTTTGGTTATGGAACTTAATTCTGCGAAATACCCTGGTGATGCGTTATTCTATTCAGATATTAAATCATATGAACAGGGTGCTGGACAGTTTATCTCCAAGGAGCATAATAAACTTCCTGCGATGGCTTGCTTACCACTTCAACAGAATTGGTTTTGGAAAAAATCATTTCCTAAAACTCCCGTTAAGGAGGTCAAGAGTCTTGTCAATGATTTCATAATCCCTTACAATGGTGCCTATTGTAATTTTATGCTTAATGTAGCTCCTAATGCTGACGGACTTATTGATGAAAATGCATTGATCGCACTCCAGGAGATCGGAAACTTATATAAAAATAAACCCTCTTATTCGGAATTACCGGCTTATGAAAGTCCTGTAATAGGAAGTAATATGGCACTAAAAGCATATACAAATTCGAGCTGGAGTGACGATATGAATCTTATGGATTTTGCAAATGACGATAACTTTGGGAGTTCTTGGGTGTCAAATCCTGCCGCTTCTGCTAGTCCATGGTGGGAACTTGCTTTTGAACGATCAAAAGCATTCAATACAATTGTTATTACAGAATGAAAAGATCATCCATCGGTTTACAATCTAGTTTATTTTAAAGACGGAAAGTGGTACCCAATCCTTGCTGAGCAGAAAGATCAAGGACGTATCAAGATATTCAAATTTAAGACTGTGATAGGTCAAAAAGTGCGGTTGAATATGAAGCCAAAAAACGGGAAAGCTGTACTGGCAGAGGTAGGGATATATCATGAAAGAACATAAATTTTGCCATTAAATATAAAGACATTCAAGAGTAATAATTATTATTATTCTTGAATGTCTACTTTGAGCGAAAATTTTATCCATGATAATAGGATAGCTATACGATTTTGTACTTAATTCGCTGCAGGATCGATAAGCTCATTGCTGAGGGATATAAATTTTAAAAGATTATCTCTCAATTCGTTTATTTTTGATTTACTTTCCATTCATTTGTGAAGAATCCCGCGTCTATAATTCCTGCCGGTCCATTTTTTAACATAGTTAAGTTGAAAAACATATAATCAGGAAAACCACTTGCGCCAGCAAAATATTGATTTGCCCCTGCTGCTTGCATACCACTAAGTCCTGTGCCGGTAATCACCCCAACAGCTCTTGATTGTGTGCCTGATTTTTTCCAATAAAAATATCCGCCTAGATCACTTCCATTATAAATTTGTTTATCTATTTTGATCTGACCTGGGAGTACCGTAATTGGACAGTCTTTTAATAAAATATCCCAAGTACTGTTTGTTTTTGAATTACCAATGAGTATGATGTTATGTTCCGTATATTTATTTGCTTCAAAATCACGGTCAGCGATTATTTCAAATGCTCCATTTCCTCTATAATACCAGGCTTCTGCATCATGGCGTACTTTTTCTAAAGCCCACTTATTTTCTTCCTTGGTACCCATGGTTCCATAAACATATACCATCCCATGGTTAAATGCTTCTTTAAAAGTGCCATTACGATGTGGCCCCTTTTGATCTAATGATGGCTTTGTTATGATGCTCCAGATCTGATCTTTTTTTTGTAAAAAGATGAAAGACTCGTTCGTTGTATTCCTTTGGTATGTAATGGTATTTAAACTATCGAGGTCAATAGTAAATGCAACATTTTTAGCAAAATCTGTTAAATCCAACGAGAGCACCTCTACATTCTCTGTTTTGCCGACTATGGTTCCTCTCTCCCGATCTCGTGTTAGGACAATATGTGAATAATCTAGTGGCTTTTCCTGTTGATATACTGTACCCCAATAGTAGGAGGAGGATATCCCAGGATTAGCGGTTTTGAAATCGATATGATTGACGTCAATGGCAGCTTTTCGTTTATGTATTTTAAAATAATCAAATAAAGGTTTCCAGTCTACACTTTCATTACTATACCAATGTGATCCACCTCGATATTCATAATAATTGAAATCGGGGTGGAATGTACCCAATAACTTACGCATCTGACGAGCATAATCTACGGATACTGTACGGTCTGCATCACCATGCAATACATATATCCCAAGTGGCTTATAATTGGTTGCATATGCTACTACGTCGCTTTGATTACCAGATCGTAATAATAAATTTTCTAAGGCATTTCGTCCTTTTTCTGGAATCAATCCGTCGGCAGAACCGTAACCTTTTAAGGTTGGATATCCTGCACATGGTGCTATTGCAGCCCATTTGTCAGGATAAGTTGCTCCCAAAAACCAAGTACCATGTCCTCCCATAGAATGGCCAGTTAGGTAGATTTTTTGCGTATCTGGTTGCAAAGTTTGTTTCGCTAAACTGAGCACTTCCAACGCATCTATTCTCCCCCAATCTTCCCAATTGAATCCTCGTGGTCGACGATTGGTCGGTGCCACCAGAGTTCCCCAGTCTTTTGCCTGATATGCTTGTGCTTGACCAATGGCTTCTACTCCAGCTCCATGAACGGATAAAAAAAGCGCATCACCAGATTTTTCACCACCCAATGCTGGATTTACCGCATAGTATTGTAAACTATTGTCTATCGTACTTATAAAGGTGACCCGATATGGCGTATTACTATTGACACTTTTCAATGGAATTTTTTTCTGATCCATTAATTGACTTTTATTCCAAATTGAAATATCCGAAAGAATCTCTCCTAAGCTATGGATTGTTGAGGCATCAATAGGAACAATTAATTTTCGAGTACTCTGCGCCCTGATTACGGGTAAGATGACAGATGCTTTTTGATTTCCTGTGTTGCTTTGTATCTTCAGATTATGTAAATCTTTATTACTATTGTTGATGAGTACAATACCTAAGAGTAAATGTTGGTTATTTTTGCCTTGTACAATATCGGGTTGTGTCAGATCTTCTGTACCGATGATGAGTTGATTTTTAATGAAACTCAGCTGTGCCGCGATGGACGAACCTCTAACATAAAATTCATTTAAACCTTTTTTTAATTGGATTGGAATATTTAACCATCCCATGCGGTATGGATCTCCAGTATGCAATTCTCCATTAATTAATACAGCACTATTTCCTCTAATATTAAGTAATGCAGACTGTACTTTGTCGGATTGATAAGTGAGATATAGATAACTTGAACGAGGACCTCTATAAGTGGTCGACATCGACCTGCTGGTTTGATCTTGTTGAGCTACACGGCCAGGCCCTGGAGGATTGTTGGGTTGCTGCAGGTTGGCATCCATATTTTGCTGACGCCTAAAAAAACCATTTGTATCTGCTTTTGCAGCAATCCATAAAGATTTTTCTGAAGTTCCATCCCATGTTTTTCCAGCTATGGGACGAGGGAGTCCATGTTGGTAATATTGTGACAACAGCTCATCAGTATATACTGCTTCCCGACCATAACTGTAAGGAATATCTACCGTAAGTCCTTCTGTGAATTTATATGTATTTTGGGCAGAAGAAAGAGTGGAGATTACAGTTAAACATAAGCCTATAAATAAAGTTTTTATACTTAATCGTAATAAATGGTATTGCATAATAAAAGGGTTTAGTACGTCTAATATACGGATCTTTATTTTATCTCCTTTAAATTTCAGTATAAAACAAAGCCAAAAATCTTCTCGATAAGCATCGAAATGTTGACTTGAATAAAAATTAGCACTTTAGTTTTCTTTTTATCGGATTGTTCATCACTATTTGTCTTAAATTTGTTTTATTCTTATAAACTATTATATGTTCAATAGGTATAAGTTTATCGTCACTATAGCTGAAAATGAACTTTTTAATGCGTAATAGTAGTGGAAAAGATCTCATTATATATAGCAGTCAAAATAAAATAGAAAGCAGTGAAAGAAGCTGAAATTGAACGAAGAAGCTGGTGTATTTGTCAGGAATGCCAGGGTAAGGGTAAAAAAAGTCGAAAGCTTACTAAAAAAATGCGACTTATTTATCAAGCAGCATATGATCAATTTGAAAAAACTGGTGGTAAGGGTGTTGCTCCTGTTAAACCAAAAGGACATCTTTCTCTTTGTTTGAACTGCAATGGTTCTGGTTTAATACAGTCATCAAGTTGTCCGCTCGCCAATAATGAAAATTATCCTCACGTTGCTATTGTAGGTGGTGGTATCGGTGGAGTAGCATTAGCCGTAGCTTGTCTGCACCGGGGTATTCCTTATACGCTCTATGAGCGTGATCTTAACTTCAATGCGCGTTCTCAAGGTTATGGTCTCACCTTACAGCAGGCTAGTAAAGCGATTTCAGGGTTAGGCATTCTATCCTTAGAGGATGGGGTAATATCTACAAAACATGTCGTTCATACGATTGACGGAAAAGTCATTGGTGAATGGGGAATGAGAAAGTGGGTACCTGAAAAAACAAACACAGGTGATAAGCGTTCAAATGTGCATATTGCACGACAATCCTTGCGTTCAGCCCTTTTAGATCAATTAGGTAGTCATGATACGGTTCTGTGGAATCATCAATTGGTAGATTTTAAAGAAACGGAGTCGGATGGTCTTTTGCTAAGCTTTCAAGTTGATGGAGAAGTGAAAACTGCCAAAGCCGATCTTTTGGTCGGAGCTGATGGCATTCGCAGTTCTGTCCGGAGATTGTTAATAGGAGAAGATATTGCTCCTTTACGTTACTTGGGCTGTATCGTTATATTGGGTATATGTCCTTTGAGTGCTTTAGAAAATTTTCATAGCCCTTTACTCGATTCTGCCACTGTGTTTCAGACTGCTAATGGGAATGAACGCATCTATATCATGCCTTATTCATCGGACTCAGTCATGTGGCAGCTTAGTTTCCCTATGAGTGAAAATGAAGCTAAAGCGTTGAGCGATCGAGGATCACAAGCCCTTAAAGAGGAGGCATGTCGACGGACGCTATGGCATGATCCGATTCCTCAGATTTTAGCTGCGACCCAGGCAGCTCAGATCTCTGGCTATCCTGTGTATGATAGAGAAATTCTTGATGCAGAATGGTTGAAAGGAAAGGTGACACTTATCGGAGATGCAGCTCACCCAATGAGCCCATTTAAAGGTCAGGGGGCAAATCAAGCGCTGCTGGATGCACTTGCATTAGCGAGAGGCATATCAAGCGCATGTGGGTCATCACATTGGAAAAAAGATGGTATTAGAAAAGCGGTACTGGTTGATTATGAAGAAGAGATGATCATGCGCAGTGCGATTAAAGTGAAAGATTCAGCTGATGCAGCAAAATTTTTACATTCTGAAATGGTGCTGATAGAAGGAGATGAACCCAGAGGAAGCTGTGTCAAGAAGAATTAATCTAACTTGTTGATGAATAAGAAGTATTAGAGTGGGGAAGCTGAAATTTTAAATGTATGGATCATCTTATTTAATCAATTGGATGATCGTCCTCTTTAAGCTAAAAGAGGACGATTGGATTTTTAGAAATGTAAGCGCATAGATAATATACATTGACGTAAATTTCCTTGCGTGATAAATCCTCTTCCTCCATAATAGTAACGTTGGTTGAACAGGTTCTCTGTGGTAAAGTTACAGGAAAATTGCTTGTACTGATATCCAATAGTACTATTAAACAGTGTATAATCGTCTGTAGAGAAGCTTCCTGCCGTTTTGCTGTTGATGATTAAATCCTGACCTACATAATTACCACCGATACCCAGTATCCATTTACTTGCATTGACGATTGCTGTTTCATAATTCACATACCAAGTTGCTGACCATGTAGGACCGGAGTTAACGGGTCTCAAACCTGTTGTTGAGTTTTCAGCTTTTGTTATTTTACTTTCATTGTAGGCAGCACCACCATGTATGAATAGATTTTGAATAGGTTGTATCTGGATATCCAATTCTATACCTCGGCTGTATTGTTTACCATCCTGAATATATTTTGTGGCATCATTTTGATCCGCCATCACGGTATTACGGACGTGAATATTATAATAACTAAATGTTGCATCTAACAATTGATGAAGGCCAGATATTTTAACTCCTGATTCCCATTGTGTACCATATTGAGGTTTGAAATTATATAAAATTCCATTGATACTTGTGGGAGCAATATTCTGAAATCCGCTCATATAGTTCGCGAAAAAAGTAAATGTTTTAGGAATGATCTGGTAGGTCATACCTATTTTTGGTGTCATAGATGTCTGTTTATATGCCCCTGTTGTGGTTGCTGTAGATACATCTTTTGTCCCATTGTTGATTAAGCTGCTGTATCTAGCACTTAGCATGATCGATAGTGCACTAAATGGTTTGATAACATCGGAAATGTACGCTGAATAGGTGTTTTGAGGTGATATAGTATGGTTAGGTTGTTTGGACAGCACTATTTTCGTAATCAGATCTGCATTAAATAAATTTGCTGACAGGGATGGATTATCGATAGATACGGTATCGATATAGCCTGCACTTTTATAATTTGCCATATAACTATAGCGATAGTAATCCAGTCCAATTAGGAGTTTGTTATCCCAATTGCCAATGCTGAAATTACCGATAAAATTTTGTTGTACTTGGTGGTTGGTGATATCTTCGGCGTCGTATCGCAACACCTTTCTTGCTACAGCCGTATTATTGGTCACTAATAAATTGGTTTGATAAGTGCCATTTGAAGTACCGTACGTCGTAGCAAGATTGGTTTCTGATTGCCAATGGTCGGAAATTAAGTAACTTATTTTTGCATAGAAATTGATCGATGTTGTTTTCCATAATAAGCTATTATCCGTATACGATTTGTTATAAGCGAGGTCCAAATCTTTAGAGTTCTGTACATTGACCAATTGACTATTTATGAGTGGGCTGGCGGGAGTAAATAGCGGACTATTGGTCGCGATTTTACGTAAAAACTCGGCTTCAAGCTTAACTTTTAACTTGTCATGGAGTTGGTAAGTAAAACTTGGTGCCAAAAAGATGTTTCTATTTAATCCTTGATCTTGAAAGCTTTTTCTGTCAGAATACGTGCCAAAAATGCGAAATAGCGCTTTATGGCTAGAATCTAAAACGGAGTTGACTTCTATGCTTGAGCGTTGCAAATTATTATTACCTGCCGCAAGTGAAAAATTTGTAAATGAACTATCGATGGGTGCGTAAGTTTGTACATTGATAAGACCTCCAAAAACCATATTTGCGCCACCGAACAAGGTTCCGCTTGGACCTTTGATCACATCTAACTGTTGTATGTTACTGTTATCATCACTGTATTGTAGGTAAGCATTTAAACCATTTCTAAAATTGCTTCGGGTTCTAAAGCCACGAATTGAAAAATTTGGAGCTAGTCCAGCCCAACTTGGAGTGACCCCGGTCGCATTCGACAACATGGCTGTTTGGGTATAATAATTTCTGTTTTGAGTAAGTTTTGGTCCTACACTCGTTGTCACCTGTGGATTTTCATAGTCAGTAATATTTAATCTTGCTGTTTGAATGCTTGATCTGTCTTTTTCGCTGACACGAGCTTTTACGAATACCGAATCTAATTGCTTTAATATAGGTTGGTCTTTGGACTGTGCGTGTGCTGTATGAATGGAAAGAAAAATGATAATTGCATTGACAATTAAAAGTGTAAAATGTGTTATGCGTATGAACATAAGTACTTGCGTGGTAAGAAAAATATGGAGAATTATTTGGAATCAGTACCCTAGACCTAACCTGCTAAAATTTGGATTAGGATCGGGTATTTGCTTATGCATATTTGTAGCAAAATCGATTTTGGTTAAACTCGAACTTTTTGCCTTGCTTTAAAATCAATTCCTGTACTTCAGCACATCTAACTATTGTGCTTCGTATTTAGAATTGCATATGATCTTTTTGTTCTGTGCAAGGATATGGCGCAGTTTAAGACTATGTGCGCATAGACCCAAAATAGGACTTCGTAATTTCTATTTTTTAAGAAGTCGATATAAAAAATGACAGAGAAGACACTATGTTTTAGAATAATGCAGATCGCTCAGCTAGATAAATCGAGAAAAGGCATTTTTAAGGAAATAAATCGATTATGCCATATAACCTGTAGGAGGCTTGAGTTGTCTGTTAAAAACGTACAGCTTCCACATCGGGGTGTTGGATAGTCGCACATGATTTTGAGATGTAATTGGAAAATACTGACTGTCTTTGACGACTGGGAATTGATGATGACAGATTAATAAGGTAGATTTTGAAAAATTTTCTTGAAGATCTTTATGCTTTTGTGTATCTTTTTTCAAGGCTCTCATCAAGAAGCAATTACCGTTGCAGTGCATCGTGATATTGTTCTTGTTGATACAATATTTTGTAGCAATTTCACTTCGGTTTGCATAAAAACTCAATACAATAAATGCCTTGCTAAAAGTCATCATGGTGATGGATATCAAGAGTAATATTGTCGTAATTAATTTCAAAATCTGTTATTCGATGATTTAGTGAGCTGTTGCGAATATAGCTGATTTTTTTTAAATCTTCTTTTAGCGATCGCTAATTTATACTAATACCTTGTACAAATTTTTCAACTGCTATTTGAAGCTTTTATAAATTCAGTATTGCGCCTGCTTACGTGTAGCGATACGTTATCATTTAGCAACGTTTTATCAACCCAAAAGCTACTGATGACAGTAGCTCTTTAGTAGCTTTTTAGTATATCTTCAGTACATCTCCTGTCCCTTCCTGAAAAAGGTTT
>NZ_DJTA01000033.1:0-150816 GCF_002440335.1 Sphingobacterium sp. UBA6320
ACCTTTTTCAGGAAGGGACAAAATCAACAGATGGAATATATCGACAAAGTATTATTGCGTATGCAACTAACTTATTTTGAAAATCAACTTGATGAGGTGGAAGTAGTGTTTACAGGTTGCCGAAAAATATCTAAGGAAAGAGCGTCTGGGAGCTTTGAATTCTATTCGATCAATACTACTCTTGATCAACTTTAGAAATTAATAGCAATACTAATTGCTGCTGATTAAAATCAATATTTGGGTAAATATCGATGATGATATTTTTACACTCATCGATTGAGCAGCCCGTATCTAAACGAGCAATAAATTCATCAATATCATCAATACTGATATAATTTATGGATATTAATTTTCCAATCCCTTTACAGATCCCATCTAATGTAATTTCAAATAAGTGGTTAATTTGATATTTTTGATTTGGCAGTCTTAACGTTGTAAATGCCATACAATCTAATTTATTATTCCAATTCTTTGAAAAATGTAATTTCTCCATAAATTCGTTTTAATCGAAAAGCAAAAGTAAACATTAAGTTTTACACGATTGACACCTGAATATGGTCAAATTAGGTATCATATGTGTTTTAGTACCATTTTAATTTCCTTTTTAAATTCGTATTTTAAGATATATTATCCTGATTAGGGAGGAGGAGAATGTTAATTATTGTATAATTAAGTATATTTGCTGAAACTGTCTATAATAAAATTTAATGCAAAAAAATAGAGTAGGGCTTATTGGTAGTGGGAGTTGGGCTACAGCGATGATTAAAATGCTGGGTGACAACGTTGTCGAGAAGGATATTTATTGGTGGGTCCGTAAACAAGAGGATGTTGACTATATCAAAGAGCATAAAAAAAATCCAAGTTATTTAAGTGCCGTTGAAGTAAAGTTAGATACTGATCATATTTCAACCCATGCACGTGAAATTATTCAGAGATCGAATATTATTATTTTAAACACACCAGCAGCATATCTTAAAGCAGCGCTAGAGGGTGTCACAAAATCTGATTTTGAAGGCAAAATTATCGTGTCTGCTATAAAAGGTATTGTTCCTGACGAGAATTTAATTATCGGAGACTATCTCCAGCAAGTATACGATGTGCCATTAGATCATATTTTAGTAGTCGGTGGACCTTGTCATGCAGAAGAAGTCTCCTTGGAGAAATTATCATATTTGACTTTTGGATCTAAATCCGAAGAAAATGCCAAATGGGTCGCTTCATTGTTAGCATGTAGGTACATCAAAACCATTATTTCCGATGATGTTTATGGTATTGAATATGGAGCTGTTTTGAAAAATATTTACGCTTTGGCTGGTGGAATTTGTCATTCTTTAGGGTATGGCGATAATTTTCAAGCGGTCCTGATTTCAAATGCAATCCGGGAGATGGAGACTTATGTAGAAACGATCGATCCAAACCCGCTTCGTGATATCAATAAATCAGCTTATTTAGGAGATCTATTGGTCACGGCCTATTCGCAGTTCAGTAGAAATAGAACTTTTGGAGCAATGATCGGTAAAGGCTACAGCGTTCAGTCTGCTCAACTTGAGATGAATATGGTCGCCGAGGGATATTATGCCTCTGCTTGTATACAACATTATATGCATAAGCATCAAATAGAACTGCCGATTTGTGAAGCCGTTTATCAGATCTTATATCAGCACAAATCTGCCACAACAATCATTAGCCAATTGGCCGAAAAATTAAGTTAGTCCAATATGATCGATAGATTAAAAATAGCTGAAACCTACAAAATAATTCAAGATGAGATATGTCAAGCACTTGAAAAGTTAGATGGAACAGCAAAGTTTGAAGAAGAAATTTGGGAACGTGAGGGTGGCGGCGGCGGTCGTACAAGAATTATTCAAAATGGCAATATCATTGAAAAAGGAGGGGTCAACTTTTCTGCAGTTCATGGTAAATTGCCCGAACAGATCAAAAAATCATTTGGTGTAGAGGAAGATGAATTCTTTGCGACGGGCGTATCCATAGTAATTCACCCTAACAATCCCTTCGTCCCGATTATTCATATGAATATTCGTTATTTTGAATTAAATGAAGAGATTCGCTGGTTTGGTGGAGGTATTGACTTAACACCACATTATGTTATTGAAGAAGATGCCCAATTTTTTCATCAGCAGATGAAAAATGTATGCGACTTACATCATCCCGATTTCTATACAGATTTTAAGAAATGGGCGGATGACTATTTCTATGTTCGCCATAGGCAGGAAACTAGAGGGATAGGAGGTGTATTTTATGATAAGTTAACGCCTGAAAAAACAGGATTGACATTTGAAGAAATTTTCGTATATTCTTGTGATTTAGGACGCACATTTGCACCTACTTATACAGAGATAGTCAATAGAAATCGTCATAAAGATTATAACGATAAGCATAAAAACTGGCAATATCTCCGAAGAGGTCGATATGTTGAATTTAACTTGGTTTGGGATTCTGGAACTAAATTTGGTTTAGAAACCAACGGTCGTATTGAATCGATTTTAATGAGTTTGCCGCCGCAAGCTAACTGGGCATATGATTTTCAACCAGAAGCAGGTTCAGAAGAAGCTAAAACTCTTTCTTTGTTGAGGAAGGATATCAATTGGATACAATAAATTAATCTAAATAACCTGAATGGTTTCTTATCAGAAATTTGAACTCGAAAATGGTCTTCGTGTGCTTGTTCATGAAGACAATAACACAGCAATGGCCTGTGTAAATATATTATATGATGTTGGTGCACGAGATGAATCTCCAGATCAAACGGGATTTGCACATCTATTTGAACATCTGATGTTCGGAGGGTCCGTTCATATTCCAGATTACGATACCCCTCTGCAACGAGTGGGTGGAGAAAATAATGCGTTCACCAGTAATGATATTACGAATTACTACATTACATTACCTTCTTCTAATCTAGAGACAGCATTGTGGTTAGAATCAGATCGCATGTTGAGCCTTTCCTTTTCGGAACAAAGCTTAGAGACACAGAGAAGTGTTGTTAGTGAGGAGTTTAAGCAGCGTTACCTCAACCAGCCTTATGGTGATGTATGGTTGAAATTAAGGCCTTTGGCGTATCAAGTACATCCGTACAGGTGGGCGACTATTGGTAAAGAACTCAAACATATTGAAGATGCAAAAATGGAAGATGTGAAAGCATTTTTTAAAAAGCATTATACTCCTCAGAATGCAATAATGGTTATTGCGGGCGATGTCCAATTTGAGGAAATCAAAAAATTGGTTTCAAAATGGTTTGCTGATATCCCTGCAGGAAATAAATATCATAGAAATATACCACAAGAGCCCAAGCAGCTGAGCGAGCGTCGAGAAACAGTCGTAGCAGACGTTCCATTAGACGCTTTATTTATGTCATTTCACGCACCTGCACGAATGGACGAAAATTACCACGCAATGGACTTGGTGTCGGATTTGCTTTCTAGAGGATCTTCTTCAAGACTTTATCGTCGATTAGTCAAAGAACAAGAGTTATTCAGTGAAATTAATGCTTATGTTATGGGGAGTATCGACCCCAATCTATTCTTAATAGAGGGAAAACCATCCAATGGGATTACACTAGAAGAAGCTGAGGCAGCCATCTGGAAAGAACTTGATATTTTGAAATCAATTGAAGTGCCTGCTGAAGAGCTGGAAAAAGTAAAAAATAAAATTGAATCCACACATGTTTTTGCCGAGCTGTCTATCCTAGATAAAGCAATGAACTTAGCTTACTACGAGTTATTAGGTGATGCTAATGAACTTAATCATGAAACAGCTAAATACTTGGCGGTGCAACCTGAGGCTATTCAGCAGCAAGCAAGAGAAATTTTTAGAAAAGAAAACGCAACCATATTGTATTATAAAGCAAAGGAGGCCGCAAATGCTGAATAGAGCAATAGCCCCACCAACCAATCCAATCGGTGATATTCATTTAAAAAAACCACAGGTATTAAAATTTAAAAATGGACTACCTGTCTATGTTTTTCATTCTCCAGATCAAGAGTTGGTACGTATTGAATGGATTTTTAATAATGTATTTAATGAAGATGAAAATCCACTTTTAAACAGTGCGCTCAGTGCTTTATTAAAAGAAGGAACAATAAATTACAATAGTGCTGAAATTGCTGATAAAGTTGATTTTTATGGTGCTTTCTTAATGCCAGAATATGGATTTGATATCACCTCATTAACATTATATACATTAAATAAGCATAGCGCTGTTCTATTACCGTTAATTAAGGAAATCCTGACCGTATCTACTTTACCGCAAAAAGAGCTGGATACATACCTAAGAAATAATAAGCAGAAATTGCAAGTTTCTCTTCATAAAAATGATTTCTTAGCGAGAAGAGCATATTATAATCATGTTTTCGGAACCGAAAATCGCTACGGAAAAACGCCTACATTAGTGGATTATGATTTGATTTCTAGAGATGCATTAATTGATTTATATCATCAGCAATTTACGCCATCTAATTGTAGATTAATTGTTTCAGGAAATGTTTCTGAAGCTTTACTTGAAGAGTTAATTCAGCAATTTGGTGAAGATTGGACTTCTATGAAAACCACTTCTTTAGTGGCTCCGACGTTAAAGGCAGATACTGGACATTTGATTTATGAAGAAAAAGCTGATGCTTTGCAATCAGCAATTCGTATCGGTATGCCGAGCATCAATCGTAATCATGTGGACTATCCAGCTTTACAATTTGTCAATACGTTACTTGGCGGATTTTTTGGATCAAGATTGATGCGTAATATTAGGGAAGAAAAAGGATATACCTATAGTATCGGATCAGCAGTTGGTACATTGATGTATGGTGGCTTTATGACTATTGCTACTGAGGTCGGCGTAGATGTCACCGATGCCACCCTGATTGAAATAGAAAAAGAAATTGAAATCTTGAGGACAGAGCATGCACCCTTAGAAGAGCTAGAACTGGTGAAAAATTATTTATCAGGATCCATGTTGGGATCTCTGGAAAGTATTTTTTCACATGCCGATAAATTTAAGAATGTACTACTTTCAAATATGGAATTATCGTATTACGATCACTATATGAAAGAAATCAATGCAATGACTCCTGAGAAAGTAAAAGAAATAGCGGAACGATATTTTGATTATAATAAGATGATCAAAATTGTCATTGGAAAGATGAAAACAATGGAATTAGTCTCTAAATTGTAATTATAGGCTTTCAATAAATAAAAAATCATTCATACTTTGTATTTTTGTTGTATACAATGATGTATGGAACAATTTAATAAATAAAATTCGTAATGGAATTGAAACTCAAGAAACCTTTAGCATTCTTTGATTTAGAGACTACAGGAATCAATATCTCGGCAGACAGAATTGTTGAAATATCAATATTAAAAGTGTTGCCAAATGGGGAGGAACAAGTGTATACGAAGCGGATCAATCCCCTTATGCCTATTCCTGCTGAATCATCCATGTTCCATGGTATATATGATGACGATATTATAGACGCGCCAACATTTCAACAAATAAGCGAAGAAGTTGCAGCATTTATTGGCGACGCAGATCTAGCGGGTTATAACTCAAATAAGTTTGATATTCCGATGCTCATGGAGGAGTTTTTGCGTTCAGGAGTTAATTTTTCATTAGAAAATCGTGTTTTTGTTGACGTTCAAAATATTTTCCATCAAATGGAACAGCGTACTTTGAAAGCTGCATATAAATTCTATTGCAATGAAAGTTTGGAAAATGCACATAATGCTGAAGCAGACGTAAGAGCCACGTATGAAGTTTTAAAAGCACAGTTAAAGAAATATGACGGAGCTGTATATGAAGATAAACATGGTAAGCAATCTGTACCCGTTGTGAATGATGTGCAAGCATTGTCCGAGTTTACCAATATGACAAAGCCAGTTGATTTTGCAGGACGTATTGTTTACAATGAAGATGGGGTCGAAGTGATTAATTTTGGTAAACATAAAGGCAGACCTGTCACGGATGTATTTGATGTTGAGCCGAGTTATTACGCTTGGATGCAGAACGGTGATTTCCCATTATATACCAAGAAATGCTTAGAGACGATCTGGAATAAGCATAGAGCGGCTAAAAAGGCAACGAAATCAACAGAACCTATTCACGCGGCTGAAGATAAAAAACAGGCTAAAAAAGAATTTCAAAAACAAGAAAATAAGAGCCAGCCAACAGCGATCACCAATGATATGTTAGCAAGTCTAAAAAATAAATTTGGTTAGTTCAAGTGGTTAGCTAATTAGAAAATAAGATTTTATAAAATAATATTATGTCTCAAGAAATAGAACACCTACAGTGTTTAATAATTGGTTCAGGACCCGCAGGATATACGGCAGCTATTTATGCAGCCCGTGCTGATATGAAACCGGTTATATATACAGGGATGGTACCAGGGGGTCAATTGACTCAGACAACTGAAGTTGATAATTTTCCTGGATACCCTAAAGGAATTACAGGTCCAATCATGATGGAAGATCTAAGGATGCAGGCAGAACGATTTGGTACAGATGTCCGTTTTGGATATGCGACCAAAGTTGATTTTTCTGGTCCAGTGCATCAGGTTGAGATTGATGGTATCAAAACAGTAACTGCTGATACTGTGATCATCGCTACTGGAGCTACTGCAAAATGGTTGGGATTGGATAGTGAGCAAAAGTATAACGGTTTTGGTGTATCTGCTTGTGCAGTATGTGACGGTTTTTTCTTTAAAAACCAAGAAGTTGCTATTGTAGGTGCAGGTGATACAGCCGCCGAAGAAGCTACTTATTTGGCAAAATTATGTTCTAAGGTACATATGTTGGTACGTCGTGATGAATTTAGAGCTTCTAAAGCAATGGTTCACCGTGTGATGAATACTCCCAACATTGAAGTGCATTATAACTCGGAAACGAAGGAAATCTTAGGTGATGGTCAAGTGGTAACAGGTGTTCGTGTTTTAAATAACAAAGATCAATCTGAAAAAGTGCTGGATGTAACAGGTTTTTTTGTTGCTATTGGGCACAAGCCAAATACAGAACTTTTCAACGGTATCTTGGATATGGATGAAACGGGTTATTTAATCACTCAACCCAATACTACGGCAACCAATATTCCAGGTGTGTTTGCCTGCGGAGATGTACAGGATAATGTATATCGCCAAGCAATTACGGCTGCGGGAACAGGTTGTATGGCCGCTTTGGAAGCAGAACGTTATCTGGCAGCTAAAGAAGATGTTGCGTAATCGTGTTAACAATAAAAAGGCTAGCGATATCAATTTCGCTAGCCTTTCTTCTGCTATTTCAAACAGATTATAATAATTTCTGTTTATCCTTTTGCTTCTTCCATTTCAAAAACAGAATCGATTTTCCAACAAGACTTATCTTTAGAGGCTTTTACCGCCAATTGGTCACATCGTTCATTGAGCGGATGACCAGCATGACCCTTTACCCACACCAATTTTACCTGATGTAGTTTGTAAACCTGCATCAATCTAATCCAGAGATCTTTATTTTTTTTACCAGCGAATCCCTTTTGAATCCAGCCATACACCCATTTTTTATCGATGGCGTCAATGACATATTTGGAATCGGAATATACCGTAACCTGTTGATTTAAGTTTTTTAAAGCTTCTAGACCAACAATTACTGCCATTAGCTCCATTCGATTATTGGTGGTCTTGCGGTAGCCACCAGAGAATTCTTTTTCAATTAATTTCCCCTTATACGCTTCGTTATCACCCGTATAAATTGTTCTTAATATTGTGCCATAGCCACCTGGTCCTGGATTACCGCTTGAAGCGCCATCCGTATATAATTCAATCATCCATACAAAGATAAATTATTAAGCCAAAATAGCGACTTTAAGTTTGAATTGCATGAATATATTTCTTACTTTTCCCCTTTTAAAACCTAATATTTCAATTAGTAGACATGATTCGGAAGAAGTCAATATTAGCAGTGTTGTTTTTAGCGCTTTCTAGCTATAACGTTTTTGCACAAGAAACTAAAAACAAGAATGAGGACGTAAAAAAAATGGAATGGTTTGAAGATGCAAAATTAGGCATTTTTATCCATTGGGGAATTTATTCGGTTAAGGGGATTTCTGAATCTTGGGCTTTTTTTAATAACTATATCAGTCATGAAAATTACATGAAGCAATTGGCTGGTTTTACAGCCAACCAATATCAACCGGAAGAATGGGCAAAATTGATTCAGGAATCGGGAGCGAAGTATTCGGTCATTACAACACGTCATCATGATGGGGTCTCGCTTTGGGATAGCAAGTCGAATAATGCGATTACCACAGCTAAAGATGCTGCTGCTAAAAAGGATGTTTTGACTCCCTTTGTGACCGCACTTCAGAAAAAAGGTCTTAAGACCGGTTTATATTACTCATTACCAGATTGGAGTCATCCTGACTATGATGTCAATACGAGAATAAAAAAACGTTATAACGTAGGCGATGATGCCAATCGTTGGAATAAGTTTGTGAATTACTATCAGGGACAGTTAGCAGAATTGTCTAAAGCATATAAGCCAGATTTAATTTGGTTTGATGGCGATTGGGAACACAACGATCAGGAGTGGCGTGCAAAAGAAACATTGACACAATTGCGCAAGTATAATCCCAATATCATCATCAATTCCAGACTGAATCAACACGGTGACTATGATACTCCAGAGCAGGGTATTCCGGTTGTAAAACCTGAAGCACGCTACTGGGAACTCTGCTATACCATGAATGATTCGTGGGGATATCAGCATTTTGACCATCATTATAAAACACCAAACATGATCGTCCGTACTTTGGTAGATTGTATTTCAATGGGCGGAAATCTTTTATTGGATATTGGCCCTAAAGCTGATGGGACAATTCCTACAGAACAGGTGCAGATCTTGAAAGAATTAGGAAGATGGACTTCTAAACACAAGGACGCTATTTATGGTACCCGAGCAGGAGTTCAATCTCGGTTTTGGAATGATAAAAATGCTTTTTCTAAAGATGGAAAAACATTATACATCTACTTGGATAATGTCAAAGATAAATTAGTTTTACAAGGTCTGAAAACTAAACCTACTTCAATTAAATTTGTTGGAAATTCAGACAAAATAGATTATCAGTATGATGATTATACGCTAGAATTAAATCTACCAACAGCTAATTTCGATGCAGCTGTAACTGTTGTAGCCATTACCTTTAATGAGAAGCCAGCTATTGATTTGGAAAGAAAAGAAGTGAGTTATACTGCTTATGAAGTTGCTGGCCAAAATCAAGCCGCGTATGCCATTGCAACAATTAGTAAAGCTACTGCCATGGGATCCAATTTGTTTAAAGACAAAATCAGTGCAGACGGCGATGTATTAGATAAAAACTTAAAATTTGCATCTGCCGATATGAAAGAGTGGGTAGCAAAAAATGCTGAAATTTTACATGATGCTGAAGCTGGAATTCCTGATGGACATTACGCTGGACTAAGTGCGCTATCTAAAGATAAGCAGACACTTTATCTTTTCGTTGAAGGAACTCCAACAGGTCCTATTGCATTAAAAGGGCTTAAGAATACCATTGCACGTATACGCATAGTAGGCGAAGGTTCTATGATCGGTCATGATATATTCAATAAACTGTACTGGAGTTCGACTCCAGGTATTGTTTATATGGACGTTCCTAAAGAACGGGTGGATAAAAATATGACAATAATTGCTGTTTTATTGGATAAACCAATTGAATTGTATCGAGAGCACGTAGGAGCTATTGAAAGTAATTTATAAATTTGTAAAGAGGCAATTTTAATTGCCTCTTTTTTTATGATTATGAAATATATTTTAACATTGTTACCCTTGTCACTGCTACTTTCCTGTAATCACGGAAACGGAAATGAAACGCAAAAGCAACGTGCCGATTCACTTGCCCGGGAAGTGCTAGAGCAACGCCTGGATATTAGAGATCTCGCTAATTCGGATCATTTTATGTACTATGAGGATACCGAAGCTCAAAATACAACAGATATAAAGAAACTCGCTGGAGTTGAAAAAATAAAGGCTAAGGTAGTTGCTTATCGCATTTATAAAAATCTTAGTTTGGAAAATAATCGTTACATTTTTAAGGCCAAATCTCCCTTAGAACTGCATATACCGAATAAGATTTTTGTGAGTTTTGAAAGAGCATTTATAACGTCCAATAATAATGTCATCAGCAGTAAAGACTCCATTAAATTGCAATTGCCCACAAATTTCCAAGATTCGGTCTTAACTTGGTAGTAGATAATGAAGATATGAAGAAGAAAATCATTGTATTTACCGGAGCTGGTATCTCAGCAGAAAGTGGTATTAAGACATTTAGAGATGCGGATGGATTGTGGGAGGGGCATGATGTAGATGACGTTGCTAGTATTGATGGCTGGTACCGTAATCCCAAACTCGTTCAAGATTTTTTATAACATGCGGCGACAAGTCGCTATGCAGGCTAAACCTAATGCTGCGCATGAAGCTCTGGTCGCATTGGGTAAGTCGTTTGATGTACAGATTGTGACGCAAAATGTGGATACATTACATGAACGGGCAGGTTCTGATCATGTGCTTCATTTGCATGGAAGATTAGATCAAGCTTGCTCATCAAAAGATAAAAGGCTAATCTATCCAATCGACGGTTATGAGATCAAAATGGGTGACTTATGTGAAAAAGGTTCCCAATTAAGACCTAATATAGTATGGTTCGGTGAGGCAGTTCCGAATATGGAACCAGCCATCGAAATGGCACGAGAGGCCGACATTATGATTGTTATCGGCACCTCTTTGGCTGTATATCCAGCTGCAGGATTAGTTGATATAATAGCACCTACATGCGATTTATATGTTGTTGATAAACAGATTGATACATCGCGGATACCCAAACGGGCAAGTACTATAGAAAGTGCTGCATCGGAAGCAGTTCCCTATCTGGTTGCTCAGCTAATAGAGCGATATGCTACTTTGTAAGCAATTCATTACGCTAACGTTTTCGTCATTTGCACAATCGTTTGCATCCTAGATATTCCCTGAGATCATCTGCAAGAAGCATATATTTAGATTTTATAAATCGAATTAATACGTTTTTCTTTCTGACCACATCTCGAGACAATCAAGGCGTAGTCGTGACAGGGTTAATAAAATTTTATGATCACAAAAAAACTTGGCAAAGCAGCAGCATTTATCGTCTTGTTTACGATTAGCTCCAGTGTTACGAAAGCACAGTTATCTCTAATTCCGAAGCCAGATTTTATAGAGATGACGGAAGGGTCGTATTTCTTTCCTTCATCTGGTAAAATACAGATTGGAGATAAGACTTTTGATACGGTTGGTCGGTATCTTCAAAAGCAGCTTTTATCAAAATTTGGTTATACAGGACTTATCCATCATGATAAAAAACAGATTTCAGCAATTCAATTTGTTCGTAAGCAACATCTTGAAAGTGAGGAGTATGAAATTAAGACAGAGGGTAGTACGCTAATTATTTATGCAAGCTCTCCTGCAGGAGCTACCCATGCCGTCAGTTCGCTTTTGCAAGCATTTAGCTTTGGAAATAAATCTGCGTCTGGAATCACTATTCCTGCTTTTGAAATCAAAGATAAACCAGCATATCCGTGGCGAGGTTTTATGTTAGATGAATCACGTCACTTTTTTGGAAAGGAAAAGGTGAAATCCATCTTAGATTGGATGGCATTTTATAAACTCAATAAGTTCCATTGGCACTTGACTGATGAACCCGCTTGGCGATTAGAAATTCAAAAATATCCTCTATTAACATTGGTCGGTGGTATTGGCTCCCAGACTGATCCATATGCTCCCGCGGCCTTTTATACGCAGGCCGACATTACAGAGATTGTAGCTTATGCACAAGAAAGGAACATCGAAGTCATCCCAGAAATCGATATGCCGGGCCATGCCACAGCGGCTAATCGGGCTTACCCGCAACTGAGTGGTGGTGGAAATGAAAAACATCCGGATTTTACTTTTCATCCGGCTAAAGATATAACGTATTCTTTTTTAACTCAGGTATTGCGTGAAACGAAAGCGCTGTTTCCATCGGCGGTAATACATTTAGGCGGAGATGAAGTATCCTTTGGCAGTGAAGCATGGAATTCAGATACCCACGTGCAGGATTTGAAGCAGAAGCATGATCTAAATGATAACAAAGCGGTAGAAAATTACTTTATGCGTCGCATGGCAGATTCGCTAAAAACAATGGATGCCACTTTACTAGCATGGGATGAGATGGTAGATGCCGATTTATCAAAAGAGAAAACGATACTCATGTGGTGGCGACATGATAAACCCGAGCAGTTGAAAGCCATATTAAAGGCTGGCTATAAAACAATACTGACACCAAGATTACCACTTTATTTTGATTTTGTACAGGAAGAATCGCATAAATATGGGCGAAAATGGGGAAAACTGTACAATCCTTTGGAAAATGTGTATAATTTTTCTCCAGATCACTATGCTTCGTTGACGACCGAGAAAAATCAGATTTTAGGTATTCAGGGAAATTTATGGACGGAAACCGTTATCAATACCAATAGATTAGACTATTTAATTTTTCCACGATTGGCCGCTCTGGCGGAGGTCGGTTGGACGAAAAGTTCAAATAAAAATTACCTGCAATTTTCAGAATCATTGAAAAAACATTTGAATTTGTATCGTGAAGCAAATTTGTACTACTACGATCCATTTACAAATGCACATCCTGAACCGGTGGTGATAAAAAAGACACAACGCGTTTATATTGATAATCCTGAATAACCAATTAAATATGAATAACTTATTAAGCAGATCTATACTTGCTGTGGCATTGTTAGCTGGAGCCAATTCTCTACAAGCACAATGGACCGGACCAAAAATTAAATCAACAGAAATCAAAGAAATTAAGTATGGACCATTGTCACCTGCCAATCGGACAGATGAGGCAATGGTTGCATTCCGCAATTATGGATTAGGTCAATTTATACATTGGGGGCTATATGCAATACCAGGGAATGAATGGAAAGGAGTGAGTGCACGTGATGGTGCGGCAGCATCCGAATGGATACGTTCATGGAGAGGACCATCTGCTCCTAAAGATTGGGTGAATACATACGACAACCTTTACAAACAATTTAATCCCAAAGATTTTGACGCAAAGCGTTGGGCAAAACAAGCAAAAGACATGGGAGCGAAGTACGTGATTTTTACGACAAAACACCATGATGGTTTCGCGATGTGGCCAACCATATATTCGCCATATAATATCAGTAAGACACCCTATAAAAAAGATATTGTGAAAGAGGTTGTAGATGCCTATACCGCAGTAGGTATCGATGTGTACCTTTATTTCTCTGTATTGGAATGGAACAATCCAGATTATATGGGCAAAGAACCAATAACGGCAGAGGAAAAGAAAAAGTTTGATAAATTCTTGAAATATACTAGAAATCAATTACTGGAGTTGATGACTAATTATCCACAGATGAAAGGATTTTGGTTTGACGGTACTTGGGATCAGTCTTGGATAAAGTCTTATGATTTTACTTACAATCTTGAAAAAGAACTTCGGGAAAAACATCCTGGTCTTATCATTGGCTCCCGTTTCCGAAATGATGAATTTGGGAAACGTCATTTTGATTCCAATGGTCAGATGTTGGGTGATTATGAACAAGGCTGGGAGCGTAAATTGCCGGGAGATATCACTTGGTTAGAGGGGCGCGATTGGGATTGTGTGATGACGATTCCACCAAACGGTTGGGGATATATGAAAGATTGGTCGGGTATTTATACCAAAACCACCGATGATATTATCGATATGCTGACCTATTCAGCATCCCTAAGTGGTAATTTTGTTTTAAATTTCGGGCCAGATGGCCAGGGAAATATGCATCCTGAGGAAGATAAAATAGCAAAAGAGCTTGGTGAGTGGATGAAAATAAATGGTGAAGCGATCTATGGAGCCAAACATGCAGGAATGACCAATTCTAAACTGGGGTACTTCACTAAAAAAGCAGATAACTTATACCTCACTGTTTTCAACAGGCCCGTCAATCATATTGTCCGGATATCTGTACCCAAGGCAGCGACAGAGGTTCCTGTGTCTGCCACGTTATTAGCTAATGGACAAATGTTGGAGATGCGTCATTCGGATCTTGGTATTGATCTCGATAAAAATACCTATTATGATGTGCTATTGCCGAAAAGTTTCCAGTCGGATAGAGCCTTTGTCATTAAAATGAAAACGGGTGCACCTAAAATAAAAGCGGAGAAGCTAATGGATGCTAAGATGTAAAATATAGTTTGAAACAGTTTGAAAAGCCAAAACAATGATTTTGGTTTTTTTTTGTTATTTTTAGAAATCAATTCATGTACCGAAAATGTTCAAAATATTAGTTACCATTTTTACTTGTACTGTTTTATTGTCATGCAACAATAGCAACAAAAATCAAGGATCGACTTCTCAACAATCAGAAACAGGAAATAGCGAAACAGGAAAAAATCAACAGGTCGTGCTGGATTCTACTGAGGCAAAAAGAATATTGGCATTGCCATTACATTGCCTTGAACAGGAGTATCCAAATAAACTGGGTCAGGTCATCGGATCTGCTCAGGATCTGAAATCACCAAAACAATTACATCCCATTTTTTACGGTTGTTTTGATTGGCATTCATCCGTTCATGGTTATTGGTCTATCGTTAAAATATTGAAAACTTTCCCTAACCTCAGTGAAAGTAAACAGGCGAGACTGATCCTGAATGATAAGATAACCAAAACGAATGTTGATCAGGAAATTGCTTTCTTCCTGGACAGTAATAATACAAGCTTCGAACGCACCTATGGATGGGCGTGGCTCTTGCAGCTGCAGGCAGAGTTGTTGACTTGGAATGATCCTGAAGGGAAACAGTGGGCCACAGCGCTACAGCCTTTGGCAGATCTGCTTGTAAAACGTTATGAAGGGTATTTACCTAAACTTGTTTATCCGATCCGTTCGGGACAGCATGATAATACCGCTTTTGGATTTAGTTTATCAATGGATTATGCAAAGGTAACGCAAGATACAGCTTTTCAAAATTTAATTACACAACATGCAAAGCGCCTTTTTATAAACGATAAATCTTGCTCTCTGGCATTTGAGCCAAGTGGTAGCGATTTTCTTTCTCCTTGCTTAGAAGAGGCATTATTGATGACAAAAGTTTTAAATGATGACGAATATAAAAAATGGTTAACAGACTTTATGCCCGATTTATTTGTGAAAGAATTTAAGTTAGAGCCGGGTATTGTTAAAGACCGTACGGATGGAAAGCTTGTTCATTTAGATGGATTGAATTTTAGCCGTGCAACTTGTCTTAATGGCATCGCTACTAAACTACCGGAACTAAATCATTTACATCAACAGGCAAATAACCATTTGGCTTACTCATTGCCTAATATCAGCAATGACGACTATATGGGCTCACATTGGTTAGGAACATTTGCGCTTTATGCCATAACACATCAGTAAGTTTGTGATCAAGTTTATTTTTTCGATTATAATCGCATTGAGCATAATCAGTTCATGTACCCCAATTTCTTTAAATAAGAAGGAGAGAGCAGCTGATAGCCTACACACTTCCGATACGTTTAAATTTAATGGATACTCGGCTACAATAAAAAATAAAGATTAAGTCAAGCAATGAACAGCCCTGATATTGTCATTTTAACTTAAAATATGACATCTTGTCTCAAATTGACTGTTTGGAATATAGATTGATGTTTAACTGTGAAATCAATTAGCAATTAAATATAAAATATATATGAACACAGAAAAAGGATCTATTTCAATCCACACGGAAAACATTTTTCCTGTCATTAAAAAATTCTTATACTCTGATAATGAGATCTTCTTACGCGAGTTAGTTTCAAACGCGGTGGATGCTTCTCAAAAAATAAAACGCTTAGCTTCATTAGGTCAATACCAAGGTGAAGTAGGTGATTTATTAGTTGATGTAAAACTTGATGAAGCGGCAAAAACGATTACCATTTCGGATAATGGTATCGGTATGACAGCTGACGAGATTAAAAAATACATCAATCAAGTTGCCTTCTCAGGTGCAACTGAATTTATGGAAAAATTCAAAGAAGCAAATGATGCAAATGAAATCATCGGTCGATTTGGATTAGGTTTCTATTCCGCATTTATGGTTGCTGATAACGTTGAAATCGAAACGTTATCTTACCAAGATGGGGCAGAGGCTGCGCATTGGACATGTGATGGTAGTACTTCGTATGAAATTTCTGCAGGTACACGTACGACACGTGGTACTGATATCATCTTACACATTAATGAAGAGTCTTCAGAATTCCTAAGCCAATCGCGTTTACAGGAGATCTTGGACAAATATGCGCGCTTCCTTCCTGTAAATATCCGCTTCGGAACGAAAACAACGTCTGAGCCAGATGGAGAAGATGAAGAAGGAAAACCAAAATATAAATCTGTTGAAGTTGATAACATCATCAACAACACAAGCCCAGCTTGGACGAAAGCTCCATCTGAACTGACAGATGCAGACTATTTGGCTTTCTATAAAGAGTTGTATCCATATTCAATGGACGAACCATTATTCTGGATCCATTTAAATGTGGATTATCCATTTAATTTAACCGGAATTTTATACTTCCCGAAAATTAAAAATGAATTAGAAATTCAACGTAATAAAATTAAATTATACTCACGTCAAGTATTCATTACCGACGAAGTAAAAGATATTGTTCCTGAATTTTTAATGTTATTACATGGTGTAATTGACTCACCGGATATCCCATTAAACGTTTCAAGAAGCTTCTTACAAGCAGATAGTAACGTGAAAAAGATCAACAACTATATCACTAAAAAAGTAGCTGATAAGTTGCAGGAAATCTTTAAAACAGATCGTAAAGGTTTTGAAGAAAAATGGAATGATATCGGTCTTTTTATCAAATATGGTATGTTGAGCGATGAGAAATTTGCTGAAAAGGCAAATGAATTCTGTCTATTGACCAATACTGATAAAGAAAACTATACGATTAAAGAGTATTTTGAGAAAGTAAAAGATATTCAGGTTGATAAAGACGGTAATATCATCTATCTCTATACCCACGATGCGGCACAACAAGATAGCTTTATTTCAAGTGCAAAGACAAAAGGTTATGATGTACTGGTATTAGATGGTCCACTGGATACTCATATTACTTCCTATTTGGAACAAAAAGGTGGCGAGAAGGTACAGTTGAAGCGTGTAGATGCAGATGTTATCGATAAGTTGATTGAAAAAGATGAGAAGCAAGAATTGTCAATTTCCGAAGAGGAGTCTAAACAAGCCTTATCAATCTTTGAAAAAGCTATTAGTCGTCCGGACATGAAAGTTGAAGTGGATGCTTTATCTGCTGAGGAATTACCTGTATCAGTAACGATCGATGAGTTTATGCGTCGTATGAAAGATATGGCCAAAACCAATGGCGGAATGAACTTTTACGGCAACTTACCTGACAACTATAAGGTAACCGTAAATGGTAACCACCCACTGGTGAAACGCATTTTATCAAGTACTGAAGAAGAAGGTGCGCAATTGGCAAAACAAGCGTTTGACTTAGCTTTATTATCTCGCGGTTTGTTAACAGGTGCTGCTTTAACGTCATTTGTGAAACGCAGTGTTGAGATGATCTAATAAAAATTAAAAAATAATGCCTTAATCCTCATTACGATACGTTGTAATGAGGATTTTTTGCTTAAAAACATTTGGAGTATATCAAATAAAATTCTACTTTTGTAGCACAAACACGGTAGATGTAGCTCAGTTGGTTAGAGCATCGGTTTGTGGTACCGAGGGTCGTGGGTTCGAGCCCCATCATTTACCCAAAAGGCGAAAGAGTTCTCTTTTGCCTTTTTCTTTTATCCATATTTTATCTTTACAGCAACAATACTATCTTTTATAATTTTAATGAGGAAATCTTCATGAATATCGGACAACTTTTTAACATAGATACAGGCCTTGCTCATTTTGAATTTTCCTAATTTTTTAAGATCAAGATCTATATCATTTTCACAAATGTATAGATATAAAGAAATGGCGCTTTTACGTGGTGAAAATCCGGCCAAAGGTGCGTTTCCTTCATGGCCACTTGCATACTTGTAGTGGTACGAACCAAAACCAATAATACTGGGTCCCCATAGTACGGCAGGTTCACCAGTGATCTCTTCCATAATTTGGATGAGTCTATCACTATCTTTTCTTTTCTGCTCATCTGGTATTTGTGCAATGAAATCCTGAACTGAATCCGAAGTTGCAACAGTTTTATTGTTTGCCATAATTAAAGAATGGGAGTGAGCTTATAGCCTTTAGCCGCTAACAGGTTTAAAAGACCATTTTTTCCAACCAAATGTCCTGCTCCAACAGCAAATAGATGGGAAGATGCTGACATTTTCGATGGAATTTTATTCATCCAATTAATATTACGTTTAGTCAAGAAGTTTGCTAGATCTTCTTTAGACATATAACTATTATCATAAATAATTGTTTCCAACTCTTTTAAATTCTCGGTTTGATAAGCGGTTACCATTTTTTTTGATATTGCTGGCATCTCATCAATTTTGTTTAAATATTCCAATAAATCAGATGCTTTAAACATATTGTTTAACATATCCATTTGAAATTTTAATGTTTCGAGATCATCTATCTTTTTATTTGAAGCTGTTGCCAGGGCTTGGATATCTGTTTCCATTGTTTTCACTTTTCTAGGATCTGAGCACTCTAAAGATTTTAAACTTAAAAGGGATATAAATACAGCTGGTGACATCATATCGAGCATTTGAATAGACAGTTGTTGTGAGGTGAGGATGCTATCCATTTGAGTGAGTTCAGCTTTGGTCATACCTTTAAGGAAATTGCTGTCAGGTTTCATCATTTCAGGGATGATGGGTTTATTTTCTTCTGAACCAATATTAATTTCAAAGGTTATCACATCAACTTTGGGGATCAGATTTTTGATTTTATCCTTTAACAGATAGTCTTCTTCACACATCAGATGCATCGTACCTAATAGGTAGGAGTCTTTGGCCAAACCATTTCCTGATATTTTCCAAAGAATGGCATTTTCTTGTGCACGAACTGTAAATGTAGCGACAATAAAGGCTATGATAGCCATGAGTGATAACTTTTTCATATATGTTTATAATGTATAGTATATCATTAGTATCTAAGACCCATCATATGTTACAGATTTTTTGTCATTATAAAGGCTTTATGATTGATCAATCATAAAGCCTTTATAGTGATATGCTTTTACTGTTGCACTACTACTAGTTACGTCAGAGCACAGCGGTATTAAACGAGTATTGTATCGATCGCTATTTGGGAAAGAAGTATTTTATGAATTGGACAAGCATTGGCTATAGCTACAATACGAGTGTGTTGTTTTTCATCTAGTTTACCTTCAAAACTTATTTTTCTTACAAATTTTGTTGTGCTCTTATCTTCAGATTGTTCAATCATTACGTCCACCTGAAAAGAGTTGACTGTCCATTCTTTATGGTCAGCATACATTTTCAACGTAATGGCAGTACAAGAGGCCAATGAAGCAGCCAGGAGTTCCTGTGGTTGATAACCTAGATCAAGCCCACCTTTATCGAGAGGTTCATCAACAACAATACTGTTCTTTCCTGCAATTACAGATGTTTTATATTTATCTGTACCAATGGATGCTTTTACGATATTCATGATGTTTTTTTTGTTAGATAAAATTCTGGAAGCGGTATATAGCCAGTTTCATTAGCAACAGGAGGAAATTTTTTGTCAATCCAATCTTGCTTGGCTTGCTCTAATCTTTCTTTAGATGAACTTACAAA
This sequence comes from Sphingobacterium sp. UBA6320, assembly GCF_002440335.1. Taxonomy (NCBI): domain Bacteria; kingdom Pseudomonadati; phylum Bacteroidota; class Sphingobacteriia; order Sphingobacteriales; family Sphingobacteriaceae; genus Sphingobacterium; species Sphingobacterium sp. UBA6320. The sequence continues at coordinate 19,848 of NZ_DJTA01000033.1, forward strand.
ATTCCAAAGGATATACCGCTCTTCTGGAAAAGGCTCACCTCCAAAAATGTAAATTGTGGTGTCTTCACCAATTTCAAATTCGCACAATTGCGCATCTTTTGCTATCAGAAGTTGTTTTGATTCAAAAGTTGTTCCTGCATCAGTGATTGTACCTGATAAGATATAAAGTCCTGATTCACCATATAGGTCTTTTCCAATACTAACTTTTGCTTTATTTTTTGATTTAATTTCAATGAAATAAAGCTTACTGTATACGGAGACCGGAGACTTTTTACCAAAGGCTTCGCCTGCGATCAACCTAAAGTTGACACCTTGGTCATCTTCCCAATGAGGTAGATCTTCAGCATTTGTATGTTCAAAAGAAGGTTCACATTCTTCGAGCTCTTTTGGTAGAGCAACCCAAATTTGCAAACCATGTAAAAATTTGTCGGTATGCCTAAGGTATTCAGGAGTGCGCTCTGAATGAGTTACACCTTTACCTGCAGTCATCCAGTTGACAGCACCAGGTTTTATTTCCATCTCTGTACCTAAACTATCGCGATGCATGATCGCCCCCTCAAAAAGATAAGTTAATGTCGACAATCCAATGTGAGGATGAGGACCGACATCTAGATTTTCATATTCATTTAATGCTGCAGGCCCCATATGATCTATAAAAGAAAAGGGACCTACCATTCTTTTTTGACGAAATGGTAATAATCGACCAACCATAAAATTACCGATATCTGCGGCACGTTCTTCTATAATGATACCAATGTTTGACATGTTAAGCTATTTAAATGTTACTATATGGAACAGTTATCCAGTATTTTAGTTTTGGTATTTTCATGATTATACCTGATTAAAATATTCCATCTGTATCTATATGGATGAAGATAAGGTAACTGAACCTGTTGATTATAATGCTAAAGATAAGTACTTGTTTTATTTTTAGCATTGATCTAGATTAAGAAAATGATGGATCTGTAAATTATGGCTTATTTTTAATGATGATTCACATATATCGTTAGAGCGTAGCGTGATTTACGTAAACTTTCCTATTGCATTTGGAGCATTTTAAATACTTCAAGTACAATAGAAAAGCTGATATATTGCTGATTAAAGTTGTATTATTTTTTGGATATTTATTTCCTTTAAAAAATAATCATCATGAGATACGATCAATAAGGTACCTTGATACGTTTTGATTGCTTCAGTTAATATTTCTATATTTTGGATATCCAAGTTATTGGTAGGTTCATCCATAACAATCATGTCTGGAGCTAAGTTGCGAATGGTTAAACAACATAGACATAGTCGCATTTTTTCGCCACCACTTAATGTCCGACATCGCTTATCCCATGATTCTTTTCCAAATAAGAATCGATTTAATCTAATTTTGATTTCATGTTCCAGTAGTCCTGTATCATTAAATTGTTGCACTTGATCATAGATCGTTAGGTCATTATTGATGATGGAATAATCTTGATCGATATATATCGATATATGGGGAAAACGATATACCTCACCTGTAAACTTCGGCGTGTTGTTTAAAAGGATCTGTATAAGTGTACTTTTTCCAGCACCATTTTCACCTTTTATTGCGATACGTTCAGCACTGGTGATCTGAAAGTTTAAATCTTCTTGCCATAACAATTTATCATGAATTTGACGGTTAAGAGAATTAATTTTATAAAGGATTTTGCCAGTATGTAAGGTTGAATCTGTTAATCCAAATTTTATTTTATCAATATCAGGAATTTCCTTTCTTAAAGTTTGTAATTCTTTTGATAAGCCTGTACTTTTTTCACTATGGATATCTTTTAATTTAGCAGTACTTTTTTCAGCATTATTCCGCAAGGTATTCATCATAATTCTCGAGACACCTTCTTTTTGTTGCTTTGCTTTTCCTCGAGCATCAAGTTTCTGTTGGCGTTCTAATGTTCGACGTGCATTGACCTTGGTCTTTCGTAGCTCTTTTTCGAGATGCTTTACATCTGATTGGAGCGCATCTTGTATGATTTTTTTTTCTTCAAGATAAAAATCATAATCTCCCATATAGCCGGTCAATCCGGTTGCATTCATCTCGTACATAAATTCAAGCTGATTTAATAACGAGCGATCATGGCTCACAATGACAATCGAACATGTGGAAGTCTGTATATATTGATATAATAAAGAACGACTTATACTGTCTAATTGATTGCTCGGCTCATCTAAGAGAATCAATTTTGGTTGATGAATGTTGATACCCGCCAAAAAAACCTTTGTCTTTTGTCCGCCACTTAAAGATGATAATTTTTGACCGAGATCTATATCGGTCAACATCCAATAATTCAGAGCCTGCTGACAGCGGTCCTCTATATTCCAATCATCCTCAAGAGCAGTAAAATTATCTTCAGTCACGTTACCAGCCAGTATTTCTTGGAGAGCTGTTAATTTGGATTCTATTTTTAAAACCTGAGCAACAGATAAATGATTGTACTGCCCAAATATTTGAGGAACATAGTATAGGCTGCCATCGGTGCTTATATGTCCGTCAGCGGGTTGTAATTCACCTGCAATGATCTTTAATAAAGTGGATTTCCCAATTCCGTTATTACCGATTAGAGCAATTTTTTGATGATCGTGTAAACTCAGATTAATATTTTGAAATAAAAGATCTTTGTTTGGATGTATATATGAAATGTTTTCTAGAATAAGCATAATTTCTTTTTAAAGCATGAATGATAGTGAGGCATGAGTATGCGATCACGTTTAATATTTTGCAAAAAGAAATTATTTATTACATGGATATGTTTGCGATTAATTGTGCCACAAAACTAATGAAAATTGCACTGATATAAAAATAGCTTTATTCTTTTTATGTTTATTGTATAAAATATTTTGAATTGATATTACTCATCTGTAGTCAAGTATACTAAAGACTTGAAATTTTCTTATTTGACATAAGCCAATCTAAAGTTTTACAATATTTAGCCATAATATTATAAATATGTAATCTCCAATTTGGATTAGCTTTGCACATCAGTATATGAAAAAACTATTTGCCATATTCCTCTCAATTGTATATTTAGTGTTGTCTTCGGGCTTTGCTAAACAGGTGCATTTGTGCAAAGGAACTTTAAGTAAGCAAGTAAGTTTGACAAATATAACGCCTGATTCCAGACTACCTTGTCCGCTATGTATAGCTAAAGAAAGGGGACTAAGCAAAAAGAAGAAGAACTGTTGCAAAATAGATATTCAACTATTAAAAACAGATAAAGCTTCAAGTAACCAGGGGGGATTTGATTTTTCTATTAAAGTGTTGGGTGAGGCGATTCCCAATAGAATATGGGGTACTGTTTTCGATAAATTATCGGTCTTTCATGTTCCTAATTTTCCGATATATTCGTCTTCCAAAATTTCACTCAGCTCTAATCCTTTATATATCTTCCATTGTCTATATAGAATATAGTAAGGTTAAGTATTGAATTCGATTTTGACCATAGCCGATTATTCGGAAGATGGCAACCATTCTTTATATTAACTTTTTAAATTCTTGTCTATGAATCTTAAATTCATGGCATCAATATGTTTGATATTTGCAGTCAACACTACAGGTTTTGCTCAAATATTAAATTTATCTGATGCACTGCAACGCGCAGTAGATTATCATGATAAAATAAAATCAAAACAATCTTTTGTTCAGTCAACAGTACAAAATACACGATTTCAAAACAAGCAATATCTTCCGGATGTGACTTTTGGAGCCCAGCAAAGCTATGGGACTATCAATGCACAAAATGGCCCGCTGTATGCTTACGGAGGTTTGGCTTCTGCGGCCACTTCGATGCCATTGGCTGAGCAAAATTGGAACGCTGCTTTTGGGTCTTTGTATTTTGCAAATGTCAATTGGAATATATTCACTTTTGGTAAAAAAACACAGCAGGTCGCTCTTGCCAGTTCAAAAGAAAAAGTTGCAACGGCAGATGTCGATCAGATTATTTTTGAACATCAGATCAAAGTAGCTGCCGCTTATCTCAATCTTTTAGCTAGTCAACGGATCAGATTTGTGCAGGGTAAAAATACCGAACGCGCCCAAGTCTTCTTCGAAATGACAAGCAGTAGAGCCGCCAGTGGTTTGATTCCTCAGGTGGATCTGTCGCTAGCAAAAGCGGAAGTTTCCCATGCTAGATCTCTTGAAATAAAATCGTACGATAAAGAGCTATCATATTCAAAACACCTTGCCGTACTGCTGAATGAAGAATTTCAAACATATCAGTTGGATAGTATATTTAATACAACTGTACCGTATATATCTGGCGATACAATTCAAAAGCGTGCGGCCAATCATCCTTTATTAACTTGGCATCAGCGCAAGATCGATGAAAGTGAACAGTCTGAAAAGTATATGCATAGCCAAAAAATGCCAACTGTCAATATTGTTGGTGTGATACAGGGAAGAGGTTCAGGTTTTGATTGGAACTATATCCAAGATCAAACGGCCTATTCGTCTTCCTACTTTAAGGGAACGGGAATTCAACGCAGTAATTTTTTGATTGGTGGTACATTAAGCTGGAATTTGACTAATATCTTTCGTTATGATAGTAAAGTTAAAGAACAACAATTTCAGACCCAATCTTTAAAACAAGATTATTCATTGATGGAGAAGGAACTGAGTGCACAGACAGAATTAGCGAAAGTGCAATTTCAAAATGCGGTGGATAATCTGGCGGAAACCAAAGTACAACTTACAGCTGCTCAGCTAGCACATCGACAACATACTGCATTGTATAAAAATGGACTAACTCCTTTAGTTGATTTTACTCAAGCATTGTACAGTCTAAATCGAGCAGAGATTGATTATGAGATTGCTCAAAATAATGTTTGGCAAGCGATGTTATTGCTCGCATCCGCTCAGGGTGACATTTCTATACTTTTAAAAGCAACTCAATACTAATTTTTTTACAGATGAATTTAATCAGATTTGCACTTCGCAAACCAATTTCCATTATGGTTATGGTACTGGGGCTTTTATTCTTCGGGATACGAGCTGCAAAAGAAATACAGGTAGATATTCTACCCGAGATGAACCTACCTGTTGTCTATGTAGCGCATTCATTTAATGGGTATACTCCGCAGCAGATGGAGGGCTATTTTACTAAAATGTATGTCAATATGATGCTTTTTACAAATGGTATAAAAAGTATTGAAACAAAAAATACACAAGGTTTGACCTTAATGAAGGTCAATTTTTACGAAGGAACTGAAATGGGTGAAGCGATCGCACAGCTGACTGCATTATCCAACCGTTCACAAGTGTTTTTGCCTCATGGTGCTCCGCCACCCTTTATTATTCGATTTGATGCCTCTTCTCAGCCGGTGGGGCAATTGGTGTTTCGAAGTGAAACGAAAACGAATAATCAGCTACAGGACATCGCCAATTTTACTGCTCGTCCTTTTCTAATTGCTATACCCGGATTAACCACAGCACCACCATTTGGAGGTAGTCCACGTACTATTGAAATTAATATTGATCCTAATAAATTACGCGTTCATCAGCTCTCACCAGAACAGATCGTGGAAATTATCAGTCGTCAAAATATTACCTCTCCATCCGGAAACGTGTATATAGATGATATCAACTATCTGACGCCGACCAACAATACATTAAAAACAGTTGAGGAGTTTGGTGATATCCCACTATTCAAAGGACAAGTCGATAATGTATACTTGAGAGATGTGGCAACAGTAAAAGATGGTGCCGACATCACTGCAGGATACGCTTTAATAGATGGTAAACGTTCGGTTTATATCAATGTTGCTAAATCGGGGAAAGCATCTACATATGATGTTGTACAAAATCTTAAAAAGGTCATTCCTGATATTCAAAAAAATCTACCAGATGATGTCACCATCTCCTACGAATTTGATCAATCCGTATACGTCATCAATGCGGTGAAAAGTTTGATCATAGAGGGGGTATTGGGTGCCTTGTTAACAGGTTTAATGGTCATTTTATTTTTAAGAGATAAGCGGGCAGCTTTGATTGTTATTTTAACCATTCCAATATCGATTATTTCTGGTGTTTTATTTCTTAAATTATTTGGACAGACTATCAATATCATGAGTCTGTCTGGGTTGGCATTGGCGATTGGTATTTTGGTTGATGAGAGCACGGTAACGATCGAAAATATTCATCAGCACTTTGCCATGGGAAAAACAAAAGCAAGAGCGATCTGGGATGCATGTATGGAGATAGCTTTTCCAAAATTACTGATATTACTTTGTATTCTTGCTGTATTTGCCCCTGCATTGGTTATGACTGGGATACCTGGTTCATTGTTTATGCCATTGGCACTTTCGATTGGTTTCTCTATGATTATATCCTATCTCATGTCACAGACTTTTGTTCCTATCATGGCTAATTGGATTATGAAAAATAATCATGGGACAGGTGGGGAGAGTAAAGAGAAAGCTTTTGATCGATTTAAAGATCGCTACTCCAATCTGCTAAAAAGGTTAATGGAATATAAAAGGTTGATCGTTTCTTTTAGCCTGGTGCTTATTCTTGCTTTGGCAGCTATTATGTATCAGCTTACAGGCAAAGATGTCCTTCCGAATGTAAACTCGAGCCAGTTTCAAGTTAGGATAACAGCACCTGAGGGAACGAGAATTGAAAAAACGGAAGAAAAAGTAAAGGCGGTATTGCAGCAGCTGAATAACTTGATCGGCAAAGATAAAATAGCAATTTCGTCGGCTTACATAGGGCTGCATCCATCTTCTTTTGCTGTAAGTCCTATTTATCTTTACAATGCTGGTCCACATGAAGCTTTACTTCAGGTAGCATTAAAAGATTATAAAGGAAATTCGGACGTCCTAAAAGATGAAATAAGAGCTCATCTTAAAAAAACAATGCCAGAACTTAAATTATCATTTGAACCGATCGAACTGACAGAGAAAATTTTAAGTCAAGGTGCAAATACAGCTATTGAGATTCGTATCTCGGGCATGATGAAGAAGATGAATGCTATGTCTGCCAATAAATTGATGATGAAGCTGAAAGAATTGGATTATTTACGTGATATCAAAATACCACAATCTATGAATTATCCGGCTTTAGAAATTAATATTGACAGAAATAGGGCTGCACAGTTGGGCTTAGATGCGCAGGATATTTCCAGATCATTGGTCGCCAGTACAGCCTCTTCTCGCTATACGAGTAAAAATATGTGGGTTGGGGGGATGATGGGAATTGCTTACGATGTACAGGTACAGATGCCACAAAATATGCTCAATAGCCAAGATGAGTTGGCTAATATTCCCTTGTCAAAAAATGCTGATAGACCAGTTTTAGGTGATGTGGCTACTATAACAGCTGTCAAAACATTAGGAGAAAGCTACAATTTGGGAACGATGGGCTATACCACAGTAACAGCCAATGTCCATCAGACAGATTTAGGTCGGGCCCAAAAAGATGTACAGGCAGCGATTGATTCTTTAGGCGAATTGCCCAAAGGTGTCACTGTTCAAGTGGCTGGTATGGCTCCAGTTTTAGATAATACAATGAAGAGCCTGTCAGGTGGATTATTGATCGCTATTGTTGTCATCTTTCTCATGCTAACAGCAAATTTTCAATCATTCAAAGTTTCATTAACCATTTTGACAACTGTGCCATTCGTGATATTTGGTTCTCTGCTGTTGCTGAAATTAACAGGATCTACGATCAATATGCAATCTTATATGGGTATCATCATGGCGATAGGAGTTTCGATTTCCAATGCCGTGTTACTGATCAGTAATGCAGAAACCTTGCGATTAGAAAACAAAAATGCTTTTCAGTCTGCGATTACAGCAACAGGGTTGCGCATTAGACCCATTATTATGACTACGCTAGCAATGACAGCAGGTATGTTGCCCATGGCGATCGGTTTTGGCGAAGGTGGTGATCAAGTTTCACCTTTGGGTAGAGCTATAATAGGCGGATTGGTGGCATCTACATTTTCGGTACTGATCATCCTCCCACTGGTATTTGCCTGGGTAATGGGCAAAAGTAAGATTCAGTCACCATCGCTAGATCCTGAAGATGAGAATAGTATCCATTTTAATAATTAGAAAACAGAAAAAATGAAAAACTTAATTTATATAGCGCTGCTAGCGTCCGTATTTATTTTTACAGGTTGTGCCTATTCCGAGAAAGAACCTAAAGAGGAAAAGAACATGGAAAAGGAAGCTGCCATGATGAACCCTTTTGAAACCATTGCTGTTCAAAAAATCAATCCTTTGGTCATCTTAAAATTAGCGGGTGAATTGTTGCCTGATCAGAGTACTGAGCTGTTTGCCAAAGTAAACAGTTATGTTAAAAATATACGAGTTGATATTGGTGATCGAGTTGTCGCGGGACAGGTTTTGATGACTTTAGAAGCTCCAGAAATCCAATCTCAAGTCGCTACAGCTAAAGCCAAACTTAAGGCACAACGAGCGGTATACTTGGCTACTTTGGCGACCTATGATCGTATGGTTAACGCTAATGAAACCGAAGGTGCTATTGCACAGGATGCTATGGATCAGATTGCTGCACGAAAGTTGTCGGATCAGGCACAATTGGCAGCAGCAGAATCTGCTTATAGTGAAATTAAAAATATAGACGATTATTTGGTGATCCGTGCTCCATTCAACGGTATAATTACAGATCGAAATGTCGATCTAGGTGCATATGTTGGCCCCATGGGCAAATCGCCTTTATTGGTCGTGCAGAACAATCAAAAATTGAGACTTAATATTTCTATTCCTGAAGCTAATACACCTTTTATCAAGCTTGGTGATACCATTCAATTTTATGTCAGATCACAGCCTCAGCATAAATATTTTGCTCAAATAAGCCGTAAATCGGGTAGTCTAGATCTTAAGTTGCGATCAGAAAAAGTAGAAGCAGATTTTATAAATACAAATCATGTATTGAAGCCTTTTATGATTGCAGAAACTCAGATCCCACTGCAAAATAGCGAAGCGACATTCTTTGTTCCCAAATCTGCTATAGTTGATAGTAATATGGGGATGTATGTGATCGCTGTTGAAGCGGGCAAGGCCAAGAAAATACCTATCAGTAAAGGTCGGGTAATGTCCGATCGGGTAGAGGTAGTCGGTGACTTAACTGAAAATGATATGATCCTTAAATTGGGTAATGAAGAAATACAGGAGGGTACACCCATTCCAAATAAATAAATTAATGAATAACATGATCAAACAATTCAATAAAATTACGATGGTGGTCTTTGCTACCATCGTATTCATATCTTGTAATAATAATGCGCCAAAGGAGACTGGTGCAATTGGCGGTGAACCATTTCAAAAGGAGCTTGCTGATCATAAAGTGATCGCTACATCCAGGCCGAACAAAGGGGATCAAGTCTCTAATAATTTGGTCTGTATGGTCAATGATGAGTATATGGGCAAGCAACAGCTGGAGGTCCCTTTTGAAGGGAAGATGTATTATGGCTGTTGCGAAATGTGCAAAGAACGCATTCCTAATGATGCAAAAGTGCGCATGGCAATTGATCCATATAGCTTAAAAAAGGTAGATAAGGCTACTGCATACATTGTCTTGATCGGCAATCAAGATGAAGTTGCTTACTTTGAAAGTAAACATAATTATGACGCATTTCTAAGATCGGCGCAATAAAAGAAGTTCAAGTAGATAAAAGTTCTTGTCAGTTGCTACTCAGCTGATAAGAACTTTTTTAAGTTGATCTTCAAATTTCTGAACAGGAAATACGTGTTTGACGCGGCTAAATCAAGATAGATTTAAACTTGATCATAACCAGGCCTTATTGTTTTATAACCCATATTATAATAATTTCCAATGCTTAGTTATTTTATACCATCTATACTAGAAATATTTTACCTTGTTATTTTTTAGAAAAATTAAATATTTTTCACATTAAAACTTTTTGTTATTAGATATGTTAAAAAAGAATCATAAATTGCTTTTAAATTTTTAGACATAGCTTTTAATGACTTGATCGAGAATAGGTTTGGGATAGGAGTAGTTGTGCTTTTCGATTGTTTAATAAGTAGAATATTCAAGGTAATTAACTCAAAATAGAGCAATGAACAATCCGCCTTTACCCCATAATGAATCGGAGCGACTTCGTGCATTACACGAGTATGAAATATTAGATACAGAGATAGAAGAAGACTTTGATCGCATTACAACGATAGCTTCTTTGGTTTGTGGAGCACCGATTTCACTTATATCATTGATTGACAAAGACAGGCAGTGGTTTAAATCCAGAGTTGGGCTCGATGTGCAAGAAACGTCACGTAACTTAGCATTTTGCAGATATGTTATTACTGGAGATAATTTTTTGGAGGTTTATGATGCTACGGAGGATGAACGTTTTAAAGAAAATGAACTCGTCACGGCTGATCCGCATATCCGTTATTATGCCGGATTTCCTTTAATAGATCCCAATGGCTATGCTTTAGGTACATTGTGTGTAATCGATACAATCCCTAGGATGCTTAATGATGATCAAAAGAAAGCACTTTCACTCTTACGTGATGAGGCAATGGCCCTTATTGTCAACAGAAAAGAAAAAGAAAGTTATAAGGAAAGTGAGCAAAAGTTAAAAGCTTTTTTTGATAATTCTCAGGGACTGATGTGTACACATGATCTGGAAGGTAATATGCTCACTGTGAATGATGCAGGTGCGGCGATTCTTGGTTATTCCAGATCTGAAATTGAAAACATGTCCTTGTTTGATATTATTCCACACGAAGCACATCAAAATTTGATAGGCTATCTTCATGAGATTGTTCAAAAAGGTACGGTAAAGGGTGAAATGCGCACTGCTACAAAATCGGGAGAATTGCGTATTTGGCTTTTCAATAATATTCTGCAAAATAAGGGTGAGAAGAACCCCTATATTATAGGCAATGCTGTTGATGTCACCGAGCAACATTATTTAGAGAAGGATTTAAAGCAAACGCAAGCTATGCTGGCTAGGACCGGAAGAGTCGCTCGTATAGGAGGTTGGGAATATAGTCTTTTGAGTAAAGAATTATCTTGGTCCGAAATAACGAAAGAAATACACGAGGTACCTAACAATTATCAACCAGATATTGATAAAGCTCTCGAATTTTATAAAGCTAATGAGAGTCGAGACAAAATTCTTGAAGCTATCCAAAAAGCAATTTCCAAAGGAGAATCTTGGGATCTGGAATTAGAAATAATTACATTTAAAGGTGTCGAATTGTGGGTGAGAGCGCTTGGCTACGCCGAATTTGAGCAGGGAACTTGTATCCGCATATATGGGACTTTTCAAGATATTGATAAGCGTAAGCGGATTGAAGCAGAATCTGCTAAATCAAAAAAATTGCTCGAAGATGTGTTGGAAGCGACTTCAGCTGTTGGTATTATTTCAACCGATACCCAAGGTATAATTACGCTATTTAATAAAGGAGCAGAAAATATACTAGGCTATCATAGTGAAGAAATAATCGGTAAATTGAGTCCGGTAATTTTTCATAAAGAAGGTGAAATTGTATCTCGTGCAAAGGAACTTGAAGAAGAATTAGGTTTCGAGGTGAAGGGGTTTCGTGCTCTTGTCGAAAAACCCGAAATTTATGGAGCAGAGCAAAGGGAGTGGACCTATATTAGAAAAGACGGATCTTCATTGTATGTTTCTTTAGCGATTACAGCTATCCGGGATATCGCTGGAATTATCATTGGATATCTGTGTATAGCAACTGATATTAGCAAAATCATTAATCAAAGGGAAGAATTAGAACGAGCTAAACTTCTTGCTGAGCAGGCCAATATAGCGAAATCAGAGTTTTTAGCCAATATGAGTCATGAAATCCGAACGCCCTTAAATGGAATTATAGGATTTACAGATCTGATGACCAGAACAGAATTGGATCACACTCAAAAAGGCTACTTAGCAATAGTTGATCAGTCTGCTAATCTTTTATTAAGTATTATCAATGATATTCTAGATTTTTCAAAGATTGAAGCTGGAAAGTTGGAATTAGATATTGAAAGAAGTGAACTTTATGAGCTGCTGGAGCAAGTGACTAGTTTTCTGAATTTTCAGATGGAGTCAAAAAAACTGGAATTAAATTTAAATGTGTCTCCAGATGTTCCGCATTATGTTTGGATTGATTCTTTACGTATTAAACAAGTACTGATGAATCTTCTGAGCAATGCGACTAAATTTACGGAAAAAGGAACAATCGAATTGAGTGTAGAAGTTTTATTTCATGATGATCAGTTTTCAACCCTTCGTTTTGGTGTTCGGGACACTGGAATCGGTATAAAAGTCGATAAGCAAGAAAAGATCTTTGACGCATTTTCGCAAGAAGATACTTCCACTACCAAGCGCTATGGCGGAACAGGTTTGGGCCTTACCATATCAAATAAGTTACTGAATATGATGGGTAGCAAACTGCAATTAGAAAGTACTTATGGTGTCGGCAGCTTATTCTTTTTTGATATTACACTTCGATCATTGGAAGGCGAATCACAAGATTGGAAGAATTTAGATCAAATTAAAAATGTTCTGGTTGTTGACAGCGACCAAGCGAGTAGATTAACATTAGTTCAGAAGTTAAAGCTTAAACAGATCAATGTATTTCAAGGGAACAATGGATTTGAAGTGTTGCAACTATTGATGGCAGGAAATCGTTACGACGTTATTATCATCGATGATAAAATACCCATTATGGGTGGGATCGAAACAATTAAAAAGATAAGAGAGAAATTGATTTATTCTGACCTAGATCAACCTATTATTTTAGTGTTTGATGATTTTAAAGACGATATAGGCAAGATTTGTAAAGAGCTAGATTTACATCATTGGATGATTAAACCTATACTGTTTGAAAATTTGTTTAAAACCTTGTCAGACGTGCAGCTTATGGCACAGAGTCAAGGAACAACTTTGTTAAAAAAGGAAAGTGTTCATAAATACAATTTTAAAGTGCTCATTGTTGAAGATAATGAATTTAATATGCTTTTAACAGCTACACTTGTTCGAAATATCCTACCAAATGCTGAAATTTTAGAAGCAGTAGATGGTTTTATGGGTTTAAAACTTTTTAAAGAAAATCATATAGATTTAATCTTGATGGACATTCAAATGCCAGAAATGAATGGATACGAAGTAACTCAGGAAATAAGAAATCAAGAAACGGGCATACAGATACCAATAATTGCTTTAACGGCAGGAAATGTGAAGGGTGAAAAAGATAAATGTTTGGCAGTAGGAATGAATGATTTTGTTGTGAAGCCAGTTATTGAACAAACATTGCGAGAAATTATTGGTAAATGGCTTAAGCAATAGTTATCGTCTCAAAACTTATATATTTTATTGATGTCAAGTATGGTGAGATAATAGCTAATTGCAACATTTTGGATGGATTTGAAAATTATAGGACAGGACTGTCTAAAGAAGGATAAATATTCTTGTACTTTGCGGTAAATCTATCAAAATTATTGAAACCAATATCATCCATGAGAAAGATTATCTTAATACTCTTTGCGATCAGTACAATCGTCATAAAGACTAATGCACAGGTTAATCTTGCCCAACCATTTGAAGATTGCAACATAAAGGGGAGTATTACCATATATGATCTTAAGGAAAGAAAATGGATTTCTAGCGATATGAGTGATAGTAATCAGCCCAGCTTACCAGCTTCTACTTTTAAAATTATCAATACATTAATCGCTCTTGAAACTGGTGTCGTCTCAAGTGAAAAACACATCATCAAATGGCCTGGTTCAACTGATACGGTCAAATATGGTTATCGACCCGATATTTATCATGACATCAGTATGAAAGAAGCATTTAAATTATCTGCTGGTTGGGCTTATGTTGAGATGGCAAAGATAATCGGTAAAGAACGGTATAAGTCGTATTTGAATGCTTGTCATTACGGTAATGTGGATCTAAGTGTCAATGACGATGATTTTTGGAATTTTGGAAACTTTGCTATTTCGCCAGTCAATCAAATCGAAATATTACTTGCTGTGTATCATGAAACTTTACCATTTAAAAAGAGTTCTTTTGAGATTCTCAAAGAAATGATGATTGAAACTAAAACCAAAGCATATACCATCAGAGCAAAGACAGGATGGACGCGCGATGCTGGAAAAGATATTGGTTGGTGGGTTGGATATGTTGAACGGCAAGATCATGTTTATTTCTTTGCAACGCGTCTGATTAAAGATCGAACTGATATCAATGTCAATTTTAGTAAATGTAGAAAAGAGATAACATTGAAGATTCTAAAAGAACTACATATGCTGTGATCATCCGTATCGCGTAATCATTAATTGATGCCGGTCGATTACATCATAATCATCCATCGTATAAAAAATATGATGCGGTATACTGTTATTAAATATTGAATCGCTTTCTATAGTTAGTAGGATTTTCTCCCGTGATTTTTTTGAAAAGCCTATTAAAATAGGAAACATTTTCAAATCCGAGTTGAAAGGAAATTTCTTGAATACTATAATTTTCGAGCAACATCATGAGCTGAGCTTTTTCTATTTTTTTTTGGTTTATGTACGTTATTGGTGTGCCATTAAATTGCTTCTTGAAAAGACGTATAAAGTGATCCTTGGTCAAGCAAGAAATTTCAGCTAATTGAGAAATGCGAATAGAACAGTGGATATGGTTATGAATATAATCTATCACGTTTGACATCCTTTTATCTACGTGCGGCAATTTTTCTGTCGCATAGGTATAAAAGCGAGCTATCAATAGCTGGATTATAGCATGACTTTCAAGATCAATAGCGTGTGAAGTGTTTGCCTGTACAGCGATATTTCTTATCAATTCATTAGCATTGTCGTAAGCATCAGGATCATATATGGATAATTCTCGTTCAGGATTTATAGCAATTAAACGTTCTATTAGGCTTAATAGGAGAGGATCACCTTGTATCTCAACAGGAAAAGACATTTGGTCAAACAGACTGGATGTATTTTCTAAATTCTCATAAATATGAATATAATATAGTTCAAGCTCACCACTACATTCATAACTATGAGTTGTGTATGAGGGGGTCAAATAAAGGCAATCTTCTTTAAGTTGATATTTTGTATTTCCAGTATGCAGCCAAGCTGTTCCGCTCCTGACCCAATGAATGCGTGTAAAGGGGCTACTGACGTTTTTCCAATTCCAATCAGCATCATGCTTTGCATAGCCAATATTTAATAGAATAAAATCAAATTGATGTCTTTCGTTTTTCAAGTGTTGTGTTTTCCTCTTCTACTTAAATAATAAAAGCAGATATAATATACTTTGTTTAGATGGATACTTTGATATAAAGATATATTATTTTCAATAAACTTTAAAAGTCGATATTGTGCTATTCTTTATCGATAACGTTATCAAGTCTAATCAATAATACTACTAATTTTGAATGTATTCAAGATAAACCATTATAGACCGGATGTATGCTGTTCATATTCAGCAAAGTCCTTTCGATTATATTTTATTAAAATATTTTTTCTATGGACAGAAGAACTGTAATTAAGATTTTAGGAACTGCGATACCTACATTATATCTGAGCACGCCTATTTCTGCAATAGGGAATTGGGGGAAAGTGCCATTTATAGCAGATTGGAAATCGTTGGAAAAATATCGTGTGCCTGAATGGTTCCGAGATGCCAAGTTTGGTATATGGGCACACTGGGGCCCTCAATGTCAGCCGGAACGAGGTGATTGGTATGCTCGCGGAATGTATCAAGAAGGATCTGATCAGTATCATTATCATATCGAAAAATATGGGCATCCATCAGTTTTTGGGTTTAAAGATGTTATCCATGAATGGAAAGCAGAGAAATGGAATCCAGAATCCTTAATGGATTTATATAAAAATACGGGAGCTCAATATTTTATGGCATTAGCTAATCATCATGATAACTTAGACCTGTACAAGAGTACAAACCATAAGTGGAATAGTGTACATGTTGGACCTAAAAAAGATATTGTTCAAGGCTGGGCCACAGCTGCAAAGAAAAGAGGACTTAAATTTGGTGTCAGTGTTCACGCTGCACATGCTTGGACATGGTATGAAACGGCACAACGCGCTGATAAAAAAGGCCAATATAAAGGAGTACCTTATGATGGTCATCTAACCCAGGCTGACGGTAAAGGTAAATGGTGGGAGGGATATGATCCGCAGGAACTGTATGCTCAAAACCATCCGCTCAGTAGAGACAGTGAGCAGGATCATAGCATACATCAACAATGGCATTGGGATGTCGACTCCGGAGTTAGTATTCCTTCAAAGGCATATTGCGAAAATTTTAGAGATAGAACTTTCGAGCTGATCGATAATTATCATCCCGATATTGTTTATTTCGATGATACTGCGTTGCCACTTTGGCCTATCAGCAACGTTGGATTGGATATTGCAGCTCACTATTATAATAAAAGTGCCAAGGAAAATAACGGTAAGGTTGAAGTGGTAATCAATGGTAAGATCTTAGACGAGCAACAACGTAAGTGTATGGTTTGGGATATTGAACGTGGGCAAAGTAATAAAATTGAACCACTGCCTTGGCAAACCTGCACTTGTATTGGAGCATGGCATTATGACCGTCGCATTTATGATAATAATCTTTATAAATCTGCAAAAACTATCTTACATATGCTGATCGATGTGGTCAGCAAAAATGGTAACTTGCTATTGAGTGTTCCGTTGCGTGGAGATGGATCCCTTGACGATAAAGCGCAGTTTGTAGTTGAAGGCATTTCATCATGGATGAAGGTTAACTCAGAAGCTATAATAGGAACTAGACCTTGGCATATTTTTGGCGAAGGACCAGCGCTAGAGCATGCTCCCGAATTGCATGCACAGGGTTTTAATGAGGGGAAAGGGAAACCTTTGACAAGTGAAGATTTTAGATTTACAACAAAAAAAGACACCATTTACGTCATGAGAATGGGGAGGTCCGATAAGCAGACGGTTACAGTTGCATCTTTAGCTAAAAATGCTCCCAATGCCAAGGTGATCACAAATGTCACAATATTGGGGTACAAGGGTTCTGTGCAATTTAAGCAGGATCATCATGGCCTAGTGGTTGAAATGCCAACAGATTTGATCCAAGATGAAAATGCAACAGTCTTAAAAATTTCTTAAATAAATATCATCAGGAAATGATTGGATCAAATTTCCTGATGATACGCTAAAGTAATAGGGTTGATTAATTCTTTATCCTCCTTCGATATTAAAAGTAGTTCGCTCTCTTCGACTTCTTGGTCGATATAAAGTTGCGATGACCTCCCTCCTGTAAAGCTATTTCCATATGTTATCCACCTACTTTCTAGCGCAAATTATAAGATTTGCATTCTCCCTTTTAACCCATATAGTACACGTTAAAAATACCCTCAGTAACGAAATCTTCAAATCGACAAACGTTTGGTACTTATAATAAGAAGCTCTGCTTGTGACGTCTTTGTGCTGAAACAAATCATAAAATGAGATCATGTGCATATCTCTGCAATGGCACTTATGTTACCATTCATCCCGTATATACGACTGTTCGAATAAATTATTTAATAGATTTTCTGTGGGACTATAGATTCGTAAAAAATATAAGCAATATGAATTGGAGGTTTAGTTGTTTGGTATCGGCTATTATGCTGTATTCTCTTAAATCATTACAAGCAGAAGTTCAAATTAGAGCTTTTGATATGGATCAATATAACAATGCAGAGAATAATGATATCTATCGTCGGTCGGACTCGTTATATCTCTTGCGAGACACATCAATAAAGAAAAAGGTTATCGAGATAGGAGAAGTGAATATCTTTCGGAGATTCAATCCCATTAAACTAACCGCTGGAAAACTGACTTATGAAGTGTCAAAAACAGCTCTAAATTCCAGTGGAAATGCTTTAGAAGTATTACGGAAAATGCCCGGGGTAACGATTATGCCGAATGGTAAAATAAGTTTAAATGGACAGGAGGGTGTACAATTTCTTATCGATGGAAAAACAAGCTTCTTAACTGGAGAAAATCTGATCACTTATCTGTCGGCTATGCCAGCGTCTTCCATAGACATCGTCGAGCTGATTACACAACCCGATGCCACGTTAGATGCAGGAGGTGATGCACGCATTATAAATTTGAAAAGAAATACTAAAGCATCAAATGGAATACGTGTGATTATATCATCGCAGGTGGAACAAGGGAAATACAATAGGATGCAACACCATATTATGGCTGAGACAACTATTAAAAAAGTATCTCTTTCCAATTCATATTCCTATTCTAAGGGACGGGATCTCGTTGATATTACTTCGAGTAGGTATCTGGATCATGATACAAAAGAAAGCATTAAAGATTTACAGTTGGATATGGATGCTATTAGAAAAAAAGATTATATGAACCATTATTACAACAGTACGTTGGATTATAGCCCTACTAAACATGTGAATACAGGAGCGTATGTATTGCTTAATAACAACAGACGAGTTAAAGATGAAGAAGTTAATTCGGTTTTTCTATATCATAAGGTACAACCTGATTCTGTTATAAATACGAGTAATCTACTGCACCATAACTTTAGAAATTTTAGTACAGGTGCGTTCTTAATTGCCAATATTGATAAAGACTCAAAATGGGAAAACTATTTCGATCGTCAAGATTTTAGACAGTCAGACCAGCAGGTTCAGTGGTCTGACAAATTGCTGGTAGATAACTTTAAATCCGAAAAGCAAGAGTTAGTTGGTCATACAGATGTTCAGGTGAAGATCACCACGATGCAGAGTAAATATCAGTTTAATATAATTTCAAACCTAGTGTCGACATTTGGAGGTAAATATACGCGTGTCAATATGCGTACAAAGTCATTGTATGATGTGTATCGAAATAACCAATGGCAAGCAGAGAAACAGCTCAGTAATGGATTTGGGCATGGGGAGAAATTAAAATCATTGTTTTTTCAATTGCAGTATCAAACATCAGAAGTGTTTACACTTGATATGGGATTACGTTATGAACATGCCACATTCAACAGTTTGGCTACTAACGATACGGATACACATGATGACCAACTCAGATCCTATAAAAATTTTTTTCCAAATATGACGATGACCTATAGCATGTCAACTCAACAAAAGCTATCATTACATTATAATAGAAGAGTAAATCGTCCAAACTTTAGAGATTTAAATCCTTTTGTTGAAGTAAACGATCCTTATCTCTATGAAAAAGGAAATCCAGATCTAAAGCCAGAATTTGTAAATAATATGGAATTGATTTGGGTTTTTAAAAATACGTATTCACTTCAGTTTTCTTACACGCTAAAACAAGATCCAATAAGTAAAAGCTACAATCTAGACCATAATAATCGAACGGTAGTAATGCCTCTGAATCTAGATCATGCTTCTGGTTTTGGCTTAAGGTTTAATGCGACAACTATATCACCTATGCGCAGCTGGAATATACAGGCAAATGCCAATTTAATGTACAAAAACTTCGAATGGATCACGAAGGATAAAGTATTTCACAATCGCCGGTTGACACCTGCTATTCAATTACAAAATCAATTTAATTTACCTTCCAAAGTAAATTTAGAAATTAATTGTTTTTTCAATGGTGCTACGGCAGAGGGTCAAGCTTATATTGCTCATTTGTGGTCTATCAATACAGGACTCCGTAAAACCTTTTTCCAAGACAAATTTACTTTGTATATTTATGCCAACGACCTTTTTAGAAGTAATAGACCTAATATTACCTTCAATGGAGATGTAATGAACGGAAAATACCGAGAGTCTTATGATAGTAGAGCATTCGGGATTAATCTTTCTTACAGGTTGAATAAAGGAGGAAAAACTGATCCTAAAAATAATAATATAGGTAACCGCTTAGAGGAAAATAACAGAATTAGTTACTGATATGATGATAGCCAGAACTTCACAACCAAAAGTAAATTTAATACATCAGGTAGGGCCAGCCATATGGGGTATTGTTTCTTTTAATATCCTTCGTATTGTCACTGATCTAACAAAGAAAGATGAATTTTGGTCAGGTGGTATTCGGATACACGCCAATGGACTGATGATCTCGATAGCTATCTGCTATATTATCACGTTCATGTGGCGCAATGGACTCAAAAAACTATTTTCTAGAGCTCATGATATTCCAACGAATATTATGAAGGAATATAGTATAGGCTTGCTTCAGGTCATTGTTATTCTTAATCCGATTATCTTCATCAGTGAGCGCCTAGGCTGGGTCTACATGGGCGATGGTTTTATTGATTATATTTTGGTCAATGCCATTTATATTCCCTTGTTATTACTTTATTATACCTTGTTAAGAAATGAGGTAATTAATAAAAGTTTGACAGATAGCAGGGTTCATATTGAACAAATCAAAGCAGACAAACTGGGTACCGATCTGCAATTATTAAGAAGTCAATATCATCCACATTTCCTTTTCAATGCCCTCAATACCATATATTTTCAGGTTGATGACTCAAATACTGTGGCTAAAAGAAGCTTGGAGCAGTTGTCAGAATTATTGCGCTATCAAATCTATAATGTTGACGATAAAGTGTCACTGGATCAGGAAATCACCTATTTGACATCCTATATCGCTTTTCAACAGCAGAGACTCACTGAAAGATTAACCGTGTATACCGATTTTGACGACGAATGGGAAGGACTTGCTATTTTTCCATTACTTTTTCAGCCCCTCATCGAAAACGCATTTAAGTATGTAAGAGGTGAGTATAAAATTGATATTAGTCTAAAACGTCAAGGTGAAGAGATAATTTTTAAGGTTTCGAATACTGTGCTTGAATATACAGTGAATAAGCAGGGCATTCCGATTGGAGGGCCTGTAAAATCTGGTTCGGGATTGACCAATCTTATAAAGAGGCTTGATTTATCATATCCTGATCAATACATATTAAGATCTAAAAGGGAGCCACAGTTATTTTCAACAGAATTAATCATAAACTTGTAAAGAATGATGGATATCAAATGTGCCATTGTTGACGATGAGCCATTCGCACGCAAAGGAATAGCTGCCTATATCGAGAAAATTAGTTTTCTTAAACTCACGGCGGAGTGTGAAGATGCTATTGAACTCAGTGAATATCTCAATACTGAGCACGTAGACCTTATCTTTCTGGATATTGAGATGCCCGAACTTTCGGGCTTAGATTTTATTGCCACATTGAGCAGTCCTCCAAAGATTATTATTGTATCGGCCTATGAAAAATATGCACTACGTGGATATGAATTAGAAGTGGTCGATTATCTTTTAAAACCAGTTCCATTTGGCAGGTTTTTAAAGGCAGCCCATCGAGCCCACGAAATCATCACTACAGCACATGCGCATAGCTTGAATATCTCTAAAAAAGCACAAGAGGAACATATTTTTATTAAAGTAGATAAAAAATTAAAAAAGGTGATGCTACAGGATATCCTTTTTATTCAAAGTATGGGAAATTATGTCATTGTTCATACCTTACACAGTCAGGATATCACCTATTGTACACTTCAACAAATGTTTTCTCTTTTACCAAAGCATCCGTTTATTAGCTGTCACAGATCCTACATTGTCAACATGAATAATATTTCTGCCATAGAAGGCAATCAGATACAAGTTGGTAGTTACAAAATTCCTATCGCACGCAATTTGAAAGATGAGGTCATGACTTTAATTTTAAGACATCAATAGGTTAAAAAAATCTTTTCCTTCAGTTATTTACCTCATTATTTTCTTAGTTTTCTAAATTACATCTTAGGGCCAATTTTTTAGTCAAGTTTTATTCACAGGTAAATTATCTAGTTTCTATTGAATTCAAGCAAACATTTGTCCGCACTATTAGGGGAAGCATCTGATTTTGGTACTATTAGTATAAGGAATGTTGGATAGCAAGGCCAACGTTTACTTTTCAGATTAAGCGATAAGGATTAAAATAACTAATTATAACCTCGTTAAAGAAAATAATATGGCAAACTGTGATAAGCTCAAAGAAGAGCAAATTCAAATTTCAAAGGAAAATTGGAATAAGACATTAGCTGATGTAGCACTATACATTAAAGATCAGGTGGACAAAGGGTTAAATCCAGAGCAATATAATCCTGGACCAGGAAAACCCTTAGTTAATTTACTCAAATTAGCGGAGGATTACAAAAATGAGAGCGATAGGCAAGTAATGGAAATCAGTAATCAAATTGATGCGGAGTGTACGGAAGATATGATTGGAATAGCGCAAACACTGGTTGATCTGGCAATTGCAAAATTTACAAAAGGAATTTCTTTGATATTACCGAAATATATCACTCATATTGATGTAAAAGAAATATTTAATGGGAAACCTTTTGGTGGGGATAATAGTATCGTCAATCAAGCTAGGGGAGCACTAATGAGAGGAATAGGTATTGATGAGAATAGTGATTTGGGTAAAGTGATCTTGGATCCTGCGGCTACTGCAAAAAATTCATGGGAAAACGATAATGGTGATATTGGTAATTTTATTAAGGGTCTGTTTTAGTAGTCGCTACATGGTATAGAGAAATAATGCAATCAATAAGCTATACAGCACTATTGATTGCATGGTTACTTATTTTAATTCAATAATTCTATTACTGCCTGTTGGTTGTTGCACATCTTGTTCAATAGATAAAGTCAGTTTTAGACATACTGTCAATACCAACAGTCCGATAAGTGATACAGGAAATATGATACCAATAACGATCGCCCATAGTAGAGAAATATGGAGGTACACTTTTCCTGTGCTAGCTGAAACTTTCAATTTGGAGCTTCTAAGAGCATCAAATGCTTTTTGAAAACCATTTGAAATTGTTTTGCTATTGATGTCGAAGATTGTTTTAGTTTTCATGATAAATCTGTTTATGTATTTATTTATGAATCAAAAGTAGCGCTATTTCGTTGCAGTGCTTATGGGAATTAGGTAGGTCAAGGTATAAAGTCGGTAAAGTAATAACTTTCTACGGTTAGTGATCTCAGAGGGAGTTCTTTAATAGGATATATCAACTATCTATGTTCAATTTATCTTAACACGGATGCTGATCAAATACTGCCTAATGCGGAACCTGTAATGTAAAACAGGTTTCTTGAGCATCTGATCTGACAGTCAAAGTTCCTTTATGAGCCCTTGCTATTTCTGAAGCAATATACAATCCAAGACCAAGACCATTCTGGTTAGCTTGATTATTTTGACGTTGAAATGGGTGGAAAAGATGTTTCAATGCCTCTTCAGGAATTGGCTCTCCTTTATTTGTGACAATAACCTCCCAATAATCACTTGTCGTTGTCGCACGTAAAATCACAGGAGAATCATAAGATCCATGTGTAATTGCATTTCCAAGTAAGTTGGACACCAACTGCGCTAATCTTCCAGGATCACATGATACGGGTTGATTGATATTAAAATCTGATGCTATCATACTCGCGGGATATGTCACCCTTAACTCATCGCTAACTTGATTCAGTAACTTTTCAAGATCAGATATAATCGGAGTAATGAAAAATCCACCTCCTAAACGACCACGAGCAAGATCCATGATATTATCTATCATCTCGTGCATCCTTCTGGAGCCACTCTCAATTATATTAATAAGTCTTTCTTCAGGCTGTCCTATTTTTTTTCTAGCAAGTAATTGTGCCGCATTAATAATACCACCTAAGGGATTACGCAGATCGTGCCCGAGTACAGCAATAAACTGTTCGCGGATCAAGGCATTTTGTTGTTCCATTTTCAGTTCAGCTTGAGCAAGCTGTTTTGCCATCTGAAGATTTTCCTCGTACAGTCGGCGATCTGATGCACTAAAAATATTAAAGCGTATGAAGAGTACCTGCTGTTTATCATTTCTTCTTTCATAGCCATTTATATATACAGGTAATTTTCCATCTCCTGAATCTGCTAATTCAAGTGCTATTTCATCAAAATGTCCCTGCAAGCGCAATAATGGCCAAAGATGGGTTTCGAAATAAATTCTTCCACCTACACTTAGGATATTAGAAAAACGCTGCCCCACTAATTTATTAGGTACTGTATTCAACCAAGTAGTAGCGCGCTTGTTGATCCTTGCAATATTTCCAGTTGGATCCGTAATGACAAAACCACATCGTGACGATTCGAAGAAATCATCGAAATCTTCGGCGTCAGGGTGCATAAACTTATTGGTCATATAGGTAATTGCTAATTGCTGAGATTGTTTCTTCTGGAGCACTCAAATTAGGACAATGCCCAGTTGCATCCATGATGACAAGTGTACTCAGCGGTATTTTACTGTGCAAATAATGACCTACTTCAATTGGAGCAATCACATCATTGCTACATTGTAAGATTAGCACAGGATGTCTTGTATCTGCTAAGATTTCACGCTTATCTGTCAAAAATGTAGTCCGAGCAAAATGCTTTGCGATTTCGGGATCTGTTTTACAAAAGCTATTCGCGAGTTCCGCTCCAAGTTCCTTTTTGTCAGGATTGCCCATGATGACAGGGCCCATTGCCATTGACCAACCTAAATGGTTATTATTTAATGATGCTAATAGCTCATCGATTTCTGAATGGCTAAAGCCTCCTATATAATCTTCTTGGTTAATATAAGAAGGAGAGGGGGCTACCAAAATCAGTGTCTTAAAAATTTCAGGAGCCATCTTCGCCGCTATAAGCCCCATTATAGCGCTCACAGAGTGTCCAACAAATACAATGTCGCTAATTTTTAGTTCCTTAGCAATTGCTACAATATCTTCTGCGTAGCCCTCAAGACGATCATATTTATCAAAAGAATATGCAGATAGATCAGAGTTTCCTGCGCCTACATGATCAAAAAGTACTGTTTTGTAGTTCTCCTGGAATGAAGGATATACATGACGCCACATATTTTGATCGCATCCGAAGCCGTGAGCAAACATCATGACATGGTCTCCAGTTCCACTTACGACAACATTGTTTCTTTTCAGTATTCCCATACGAAGAGATCTTGGTTAAGGTGATATATCTCATCTAATTTACGATTTGTTGATGACCTAATAAAACTTTAATTTTTATTTTCTATACAATAAACCCATTTATAACACAATGTAAATAGCTCTATATTGCAAAAGAGAGTTTGAATGCATCACAAAAATACATACTCTACGTACTCAACAAACAGAAAATGTAAAATATCCAAGGATTGATATCAAACAGCAGTATTATTCATTCAATAAATTGCTATTCATGACTATTTCTCTCACTTTATTTTCAATATAGTAATGAAGATTACTGTCATCACTATATTGATTTTCTAATACAATCATATCGACATCTTTTTCAGGAAAATAAATTTTAAGTGATGCAAAACCCAATCCCTTTCCTGGATGTCCGATGTATTTTACAGGTGTCTTGTCATTGACGTAGACACCATAACCATATCCAATACGCGCTGTACCAAAAGCTTCATGTTGTGCTGTTATACTATAACTGGTCATTAGCTTATACGTCTCTGGTTTCAATATTTTTCCATGATGCAATTTTATATCCCAATTATTAAGATCTTGTAAATTTGAAACAATTCCACCCGCAGGAATAAAATCAATCCACCCTTCTCTTTGTACAGGATGTTCTCTTAATTTAAATATATTGTCGGCACTCGTGTATCCATTGACCAATCTATTTTGCATTTTATGTTCTTCATAACAAAAGCTATTATTCATATCCAACTCGTCAAACAAGTCTGTGGCGGCGTCAATGTATGTTTTGCCAGTTACTTTTTCAATGACTTGACCTAGCATAGAGTACGAGATCACATTATATAAAAAATCAGTACCCGGTTTAAAATTTAACGGTTGGTCAATATCCGTTATCCCTGACGAAAAATTTAACAAATGATGTAATGTAACGGTGTCTGCCCAGGACTGTGTGATATGAGGTAAGTATTTTCTAACGGGAACTTCTAGCGAAAGATTTCCTTTGTCAACTTCTCTTAAAATTAAAACTGCTGTGATTTGTTTACTATTCGACTGAATTCGAAACTTATCGGTTATTTTCAGAGGAATTTTATGCTCAAAATCCGAATAGCCAAAAGCTCTGGAGTAGGCGATTTTTCCTTTTTTAGTGATCAGTACAACGCCATTAAAACTTCTAGGGGCTGTTGTCTGTAATAAACTGTCAATTTTAGCGGAATAATCATCTTTTAATTGTCCATAGGTAGTCGAATATACTGAAGCTGATAAAAATATAAATGCTAAAAATCTTAATAATTGTATCATAGGTCTATGGGTATATGTATTTATTTTATCATCTTGCTTTTTATTTTGCGTCATCACAAACATCACTATTGATCTACCTCTTGATCTTTACTTTTGACGGATCTTTGAGAAAAGCAGAACGATAGCAGACTTAAAAAAACTAAAAATAGGAATGCTTTTATCATAAAGTTTTATTTTGTCATTTAAATAACGTTGTAGAGAGTCAATAAGTTACAGTAATAAAATTAATATAAAAGGAAATGTTAATCATTTATTTTCCAATTCTATTAAAGTATGACTAGGACAACAAGAATGTATCCTTTCTTTTACGTTACATTTAAGGTGAGCGTCTGTCCTGTCGATTTTATTTGGATATCTAGTTGCACGTATTAATTTCTTTATTCAGGTTAGAATAGATTCTACTTATTTCATTTTAGTTAATTATTTGTGAACATCTTTGAGAGATCTTTGTTTTATATAGTAAAAAAGATATTATGGATGTACAGCAAAACAATATGGAGAAGAGAATTACCCTTTATAATGAGTATTATGGATTTTTAGAAAATCCTGGCAACTTTAATTTTGATACCAACCCACATCGACTCATTATCAAGAACTATGCACTTCGTACTGGCGATAAATCTCTTTATGAATTTTACTTAAAAGCAGTATTTCCAGATTGCGCTATAGATGAACTACACAATTTCGATGCTGAGGTTTGTTATTTAAAACAAATGGGAAGAGAGCAATTGGCACTTTGGCTGATTGATAATAAAGTAAAAGTTCTCAAGGCCGATATCAATACCACTGATAAAGATGCTATTTTTGAAGCAGTTTCTATCCCTGATGATGCACATATGGAAACATATTTAAGTAATCAGAAAGGTTTGATTTTAAATTATATAGCTCCGTCAGAATTGATCAAATTCCCGTATCATGTGTGGATCAATACTACATTGAAATGATCTTAATTAAATAGTAATGGACCCTCATGGATAGAGATCAAATGCTACAATTAATTTTAGCATTAGATCTCAGAGGTGCATCATTCTAAACATAAAAATCGTCAAGCGCTCGCGTTTAAAGAAAATTAAATGCGATCGCTTGACGTTGTCAAAATACACTTTGTCATGTGTTTTTATGGTTTCTTCTTTATGCTTTCGCTTTTCGGTCAGCAAATCACTTGACTTCGATTATCTAAAGCGAAGTTATTTTTTTGCAGTTTCAGATTCAATTGTTTTTTGATCATTAGATTCGATATAATCCTTGAAATTCTTAAAATCTTGATGGATCATTTTTTCAATAGCTGGATTTAAAAGTTTAGCAACTGCAGCACCCATATCTCCCAGAGGAGCTTTATAGGACATTTTAAAAGATATTTCAGTTTCAGATTCTCCCATATCCTTAAATTTAACAGTTCCCGCATTTTGAACCGACGAATCAGCCATACTTGACCATGAAATTTGCTCATTGGCAACATCCGCATTGATCGCAGCCTTCCATATCAGAGGCTCTACTCCAGATGGTGTTTTAACCTGCCATTCCGAATGTTTTTCATCAATTACTTTCACACGTTCCAAATGTTTCATTATGCGTGGGAGATTTTCAAGTTTACGCCAGAATGCATAAACTTCTTCACGAGGGTAATTGACAGTGATGACCGAATCTACAGTTACATCTGTTGGTTGATCTGTATGGTCGATCTCAAATTTATTATAAACTGGGCAATAACCCGCAGCACCTCTTAATAAAAGCAAAGCGCTTGATGCAGCCAGAGCTGGATTCTTTTGTTTGCCAGATAGGCTTTTATATAGTAGATATGAAGATGATAGGATCGTGATCAAACGCTCCGTCTTACTGATGTTTTGTTTTAATTCCATAGGGATGATGTAGTTAACGATATCACAGTTTTTTGATTTTCACAAAACTGTTTCTATAATTACAAACCAAACAGGAGTTTGTTAGTTTAGATTCAGTATTAGTCGATATCCTTTCAGAAAAAATTGGCATATCTCTTTACAGAAGTTCTAAAACCCCTAAAAGTGAACTTTAGGGATTTTGTGCTTATTATATAACTGATGTTTAAGGAGTCTCATCTAGTGATCGCGGATGTCTACAGTAATAGTCTATTTGACACTCACGAAGTTAAACGGTGAAAAATATTTAATACTTTATCATCTATCGCGAACATCATCTTTAATAGAGGGAGATCTCCCAGTAAATTATGGGCTTATGATCATATTTTACTCGTATTTCAGGTCAGTAATAGCCGTATTGCCCATTGAAAATAAATTTGTAAGATGTAGGGTTCTGTCCATAAATTTTTATAAATCAGTGGATTCGAATTTCGGCATGAAAGTAGTGATATATCCAAAGCAAGATCTCGAATTAACAAATGAGTATTTATATAAAGTAAATATGATTAGAAATATTATTTTGAATAGTATAGTTATGTTTCTTTTTAGTGTGGCATGTCAATCCGACCATAATAACAGAAATTTAGGTGAAACAACTAGAAATAATACTCAGGTACAGACGGAAATAAAATTAACAGCAAACCGGACGATAACTTCATGGCTTAACGACGGTATTGAAGGCGTTCAGTTTCTGCACACTAGCGACTGGCAAATCGACGATCGAATTTTTTTAAATAGCAGCTGTGACAAAGGTTATCTGTTATTGCTCAATCGCGATTTAAGTCCATTGGCAGAGTTAGATTATATTCAAGTTTTATATACTGCTAAAGAGGAGGGAGTATGGAATATTTATTTGGAGTCTATGCCTAATATGATCATTCCTAGAACAAAAGTAAACGGAAATTTTAAACCTAGTACATTTGAACAGTTGGCTTTAGCGGGAGAGCAGGTAATGGAACGAAATTATAGAAAAAGCGACGGAACGATTAATGATTCATTTGTTAATAATGAATTTAATACAGACCTTAAGAAAAATCATCTAATTTTTTTATCAAAAAGATTAGAAAGTAAGCTTAAAAGTATTAGATGATCTTCTTTTTCATAATTAACTAAATTTGTTTGGTGTTATAGTACTATATTTAGACAAAGTGAAAGCAATTATGATAGTTAAGATCGCTTTATTGAAAAACAATCGAATTTAAAAAGTGAATCGAGTAAAGATGCCAAAAAACAGATCCAACAAGTAGTATAATCATATTCTCTGAAAATTTTGTCTTAAAAAATTAAAGAAATAGTAAAAAAGGTATGAATTTTGAATAGGGTCTTGAATCAATAATCTAGTAATTTTTATGGAAAATAAGAAATTAGGATCGGTTGCACTAATTGGAGGGGGACCCGCAGCTTTATTTATGTTAAAGGAGATTGTGAATCAAAATCTTCAAGTTGAAAATATCTATATTTTTGAAAAAAATGAGCGATTGGGAGTTGGTATGCCTTATGGGAAATATGGATCGTGCAATGAACATCTCGCGAATGTTTCTGCTAATGAAATTCCAGAATTAATATACGATGTTGCTGATTATTTATCGCGAAATCCAACTGATGATTTTCCAGATTATTATATAAACGGCAAATTAAATCCTTATCAAGTTTTACCAAGACTTCTTTTGGGAAATTATCTCGAAAATCAATTTCACGAATATATTAAGCTAGCCCTAAAGCTTAAGATAAAGGTGCATGTTTTGACTGATACAGCTGTGACCGACCTGCTCTATGATCGTAAAAAAGAAAATTATAAGATCACTATCACAGATGATCAAGTATATGATGCTGAGGTTGTGGTTATATGTACAGGGCATTACTGGCCATTAACATTTGAAGGAAAGAAAAAAGGATGGTATGATTCTCCTTATCCGCCTTCAAAATTTGATCAAAGAACAAATTTTCCCGTTGCTATTAAAGGAGCTTCCCTAACTGCTGTGGATGCTGTCAAAACTTTATCACGGTTAAATGGCCAGTATTTCTATGACGATGATAAAGTAAGCTATGTTCTGAATGAAGATTCTAAAAACTTTTCTATACATCTTTTTTCGACTGGTGGTTATCTTCCTGCATTACGTTTCCATTCCGAGTCCGAACCATACTCTCTTTCTTGGTCAATGACATTAGATGAGATTTATGATTATAAAGAGAAAAATAATGGTTTTGTGGCTCTCGACTACGTTTTTGAAAGAAATTTCAAAAACCCAATTAGGCATAGTGATCCCGAATTTTATGAAAAGATCAAAGATATGACTATTGAGGAATTTGTCGAAGAAATGCTCAGTTTGCGAAAGGAACTAGATAGTTTTACCCTTTTTAGAGCTGAATATCTAGAGGCAAAAAAATCAATAAATAGAAGAAAGTCTATTTCTTGGAAGGAGCGTTTGGCAGCCTTCAGCTATGCAATGAATTACCCAGCTAAGCATTTTTCGGCAGAAGACATGCTGCGGTTACGTAAAGTATTAATGCCACTTATCAGTGTAATCATCGCTTCTCTACCACAGGAATCGTATAAAGAAATTATTGCGCTGTATGAAGCTGGTGTTATTGAACATATCCAAGTTGACAGAGATAGTCATGTTGATCCTCATGCTGATACGGGTGCAATCTATCGTTATGTGGATATACAAGATAAAAAACACGAACACCATTATCAACTCTATGTTGACGGTACTGGACAACAGCCCCTAGAATTTAACGATCTGCCATTTGAAGGACTAAAAGATCAAGGATTGATCAGTACAGGATATCTTAATTTTAAGGATCCGAATGAAGGAAAAAAATATGTAAGTGAAAAAAGTCTCCATGTCAAGAGCGATAGTAACAACAGTTATTACATGCAAGTAAAAGGTTTAAGTATAAATGATTATTTTCAGGCACTTGATGCTTTTGGAAATGCAACTAAAAATCTTTTTATAATGGCAGTACCATTCATAGGAGGGCTGAATCCGGACTATTCTGGACTTGACTTTTGCGATACGGCTAGTAGGAGAATAGTCAAGTTTATAAATCAGTAGTGCAAGTTCTCGTACTAAGCAGTGACCGCTTTGTAAATATCAATAGGTATTGTAAGAAAAGCTAATCGCAAGATTAGCTTTTCTTATATAATATGCTAAAGATTAAATCACCTACGCAAATTGATTTTAATAGCTGATTTCTATGATGCAATTATGTATTATTACGAAAAAATAGGAGGATTATACTGTAGCAATGTGTACATCCATAGATGATCTAACAAGCATCTATTATAAATTACTTCAGAATGGTACCATTAAATCCGGTACTAGCTATCATTTTGTTATTTGACTACAACATTTTTAAAATCAAAAGGTATTCTTTCGATTGAACTTTCATTTTCGATCATCAATTCAATTTTTATGTCATCTCTTTCATCAGCAGTCATATTTCTTTTTAATTTGATCAGTTTGTATATCATATTTGTTTTTTTATCAGTTAACGTCAGATTATTATAACCATGGTCAAGATCTTCATTAACTGCTATTATAACATCTTGATTGATATCCGATTTATAAACATACATCAGGTCATAGCTTTCAAAGTCAATACCTTTATAATCGTCCTCCTCACTGAGCTTATATTTAAAATCGGGAAATACCTGTTGTATATATACCGAATCTACGATACCAAAATAAATTGTCGAATTGTTTTTTGTTAAATGGTTGTCTATAAGATTCATGTTTTTTTCTAAATCTTTAAGCTTACCCAGATTGAAATATGATTTCTCATTTGCTGAAGGCTTAAAGTATTTGATAACACCTTTAATATCCATGTTTCTGTATTTTTTATGTTCATCGATATTATATCTAGCCAAAACATTTGCTCTTCTGAAAATGTTTTCAAAAAAGTTATTTTGAAGTATCTGCCCATTATAATTTGTAGTCGTCAGCGTATCTATTTTAATGAGGTGAAATCTTCCATAGGACTTATTTTCAAGCGCTAAACTGATTTCAATCATATCTGATATTTTGATCGTATGAGATAGCACGACTTTTTCTTGTGAATAAAGGGATACAGTAGACATGATTAGGAGTAGCAGTGTGGTTAGTTTTTTCATTTTGTATGTCGGTAATTGCTAAAGTACTGGATTTCTTTTTCTATATGAAAATACTCGTTTTCATATTCTAGCTTTTTAAATTCAATCTTTCTTCCTGTAGATCAAGTAGGCGAAGATGTTTTTTTATGATTTCTTCATCTAGCAAAAGTTCTTTACGATTTTTATTGATCAGCCAGTTCCTTTGCGTTTCTAAAATGTCAATATAAATATTTCGGTATTCAGCGTAATTAATAATGATTTCAGAACTGCTCAATTGGTGTTCATATTTCTCTAATTGATCCTTCAATATTGGGAAACTTTCTATTTTGTGTGCATAATCGCTACGAATTTTATCAACAGCCACTTGAGCGAGGTTGTTCTGTATTTCGTAATCTATTTCTTTTTCGCTTCTCACAAAATCACGGTCTATCAATGGAAATTTTTTTAATAGAATAGGTAGAGTAAGCCCCTGTACGAGCAATGTGAGAAGAATGACGACAAATGTGATGAAAAGTATCAGATTCCTTTGAGGAAAAGGAGTTCCATCACTTAAAGTCAAAGGGATTGAAAGCGCTGCGGCCAAAGACACTACGCCTCTCATGCCTGTCCATCCAATGATCATGGGTGTTTTCCATCCAGGTGATTGAGCATCTGCAACCGTGATAAAATTTCTCATAATTAAAGTCGTAATCACTGCGGCGTAACCGGCAAGAACTCTTACTATAACTAGAACGCCAGTAACGGCAATTCCATATCCAATTGCAGTATAAATATCCGTATCTCCTAAACCGGAAACAATTTCAGGCAAATCTAAACCGATAAGCATAAAAACAATACCATTTAGTAAAAAAACAAAAGTTTCCCACACCGTGACGGTACGTATTCGAGATGCACTGCTCAAAAAGTCATGACTTCTATAGGAAAGAAACAAGCCACCACTTACGACAGCTAACACTCCAGAGGCGTGTAGCTGTTCTGCTGCTAAATACATTGAGAAGGGTGCAATAAAAGTGAGTAAAATATCAGTGTTTGAATCTGTGGGTAAAATCTTGTGCATTTTCAGAAAAATATATGCTATAGTCAGCCCTATTCCCACACCACCTATACACATCCATACAAAGCTTCCCGCGGCCTCCTGCCAAACAAATTGTCCCGTTGCTGCTGCAATCATTGCAAACCGGAAAATGATTAAAGAAGAAGCATCATTCAACAAACTTTCACCTTCGAGTATGGAGGCCAATCTTTTTGGTACTTTAACAAATTTTAAGATTGCTCCAGCACTTACTGCATCAGGGGGAGAAACGATTCCACCCAATAAAAACCCTAAGGCTAAAGAAAATCCAGGAATAAAATAATTAGCGAAAATCGCAACCGATAACGCAGTGAAAAACACAACGACAAAAGCAAAACTAAAAATAATTCTACGCCAGCGCCAAAGTTCTTTCCAGGAGGTCGACCATGCCGCCTCATATAGCAGAGGAGGTAAAAAGAGAATAAATATCAATTCTGGTTCAATTTTTATAGGGGGTACTCCTGGAATAAAACTTATCAAAAGTCCTGCTAATACAAGCAATACAGGATAAGCGACCTGAATTTTTTTTGCCAGCATAATAAGCATGGTAATCATCAGGACCAGAAATAGATAAAATTCAAAATTTTCTAACATATATAGATTTTAGATATATAAATATATATTAAATTTTTAGAAAGATTTACAGCCGATTTTAATTTGAATAGGCTAAGTATGCAACACCTTAAAAAATATATATTTGCATGATGGCTACTCCCGTAAAAGCTTTTGTGATGGAGTTGATCGTAAAAACACTTTTGGCGTTACCGCAATGCAATCTTGAATATTCTTTAATCCATAATATGCTGTTTGTATAATTTTACTATAACTGATAGTCGATAATTCTAATTCTGTAATTTTCTTTTTTCCATGTGATTCAGGATAAATATATCAATGCTATCTGTTTGAGCGAAAATTTAATAGGTGCAAAGAGATCATCCGATCGAGACTATTGATTATTTCAAAATATGGATCATATGAAGATGAATGTAAGGATAGGCTAATGGTTAAATTGATATAAATCCAATATAAGCATTGGAAAGAAATCTATTCAGATATGTTAATAATGATCATCCAATAGGACTTATGTTTGCCGCAGTGGAAATTAATATTAACGACAGTTTTGTTTGATACACCCCACATTAATATGATTTTATAGTTTTAAAGGTGTTTATATATATTGATTTAAAACAAATAGCTGTATCAAATGTTATTTTTAGAGAGGAAGTTCTTCATTAACTACTCATTTAAATATAGGGTAGAACATAAATAAAAATTTATATCCAAATTGCCTATGAGCGACATTTACAAAAAATCAGCAGCAATATGTATCGTTGTTTTACTATTCTTGACGTTGACAGTCTTATTCATAAAAGCTACTACACTATTACTTTTATTATTTGGAGGAATTCTCATTTCTATACTTTTCCATGCAATTTCATCTAAGATACAACAATGGACAGGTTTAAATTCCAAAATATGTTTACTGTTAGCTATACTTTGGGTTGTTATCTTCTGTAGCACCATATCATATTTTATCGGCAATACAGCCGTTACGCAATATAAGGAGCTGGCCGCTACAGTACCTAAAATGATAGACAATCTCCAGACTTATTTGACTAGTACGAATTGGGGTACTTATCTCATCGATAATATGGATAGTGCAGAAGATCAGATGACCAAAGTTATAGAACATTTACCACAGGTATTCAGTGGTACATTTGGTTTTTTGGGAGATCTCTATGCCTTACTATTTTTGGGTATATTCATTATGATTTCCCCCAAGGAGTATATGATTGGCATTGTAAGCTTATTTCCTGACAAGAATAAATCTACAGTAGAGGAGGTTCTGACTAAAGTTGGAGAGCAGTTGAAGATCTGGTTGAAAGTTCAATTATTGGATATGCTGTTTGTTTTTGTTTTAACAGCACTTTCTTTGCTTATTTTAGGAATTGAACTTTGGTTGATTCTGGCCTTGATAGCAGGAATACTGTCTTTCATCCCCAATTTGGGTCCAACTATCGCACTTATACCTGCTGCTTTGGTAGGTTTGCTTGATGGACCTGTAACAGCATTGTACATAATCGCAATTTTTGTCGGCGTCCAGATAATAGAATCAGCAGTTTTTGCACCCTTCGTCCAGAAAAAGATGCTATCATTACCACCAGCTATGGTACTCTTTTTTCAATTGCTAATGGGTACAGTTACAGGAGCATTAGGTTTGCTATTTGCAACACCGATACTGGTCGCTCTTGTCAATTTCGTTAACGAAATATACGTAATCAGGGTATTGAGACAAGAGACAGCAGGAGAGATGATCGAAGAAATAGAAAGTGATGATTAAATCTAGAATATGGAGCTGTTCAGATTTAATCTGACTTTTGCGAAAGTTGCAAATGAAAAATCTTACATTTAACTATGCCGAGCTTTAAAAAAGTATT
Source organism: Sphingobacterium sp. UBA6320 (assembly GCF_002440335.1). Classification (NCBI taxonomy): domain Bacteria; kingdom Pseudomonadati; phylum Bacteroidota; class Sphingobacteriia; order Sphingobacteriales; family Sphingobacteriaceae; genus Sphingobacterium; species Sphingobacterium sp. UBA6320. The sequence goes on from NZ_DJTA01000033.1 coordinate 55,579, forward strand.
TCTTTTTTTAATCGTTTTGTTTTTCTACAAATCAAGTAGTTGTGAACAAGCACCTCTCACGATGATGCAGATCCAAAAGCAATATAGCGGAATTTGGATTGATAAGAAAACAAGTAGATGCTTACAGATAACATTTGAAAATGTCAGTTATGCTATGATTACCGACTGGACCCGTAAATATCAAAGTCGAGAAAGCGGTGATGTTTATAGAGCATTTGTAAAAAACGGCAGATTGGTGATGCCTGAGGACAGGGAGCATCATGCACCGTACGGTGAAATCGAGGTGAAAAATAACAAACTCATATACCGTACAAAGCCCAATGGTATACTGAAATCATCAACTTGGGATAAACAGATATTCACCAGAGAGAGATAATCAAAATCTTTAGTTGAGTTACAGAAATCAGGTCAGGTAATCATATTCCAGAAAGTCAGAATAGGATGATTATGTTGCTTAAAATAAGTCGAAAAAATAAACAGGACCTAATCTACTTTAAATATTTTTAATCAGACTGAACAACAGGAACGGTCGTTGGCATTTTATACATTTGGAAATCAATCTCTTTTTTTGAAAGAGATATCATCTATACTTGTAGCTCTCTTTATCAGTATATGCATTTAATTCAATAGTAATCCTTCTGCTGACATACTGCTGTCAGTCGCCCTGACTATTTTCGTTAAATATTAAAAATCAACGTGTAAAATATGGAGAACATCACTATTCAAGAAAAGAAGATTATCGGTATGGTCATTAGAACTACCAATGAAAATGGACACTCGGCAAATGATATCGAATTATTATGGCAAAAGTTTTGGAAAGATGAAACCATACATCAGGTCGAGCACAAGATCAGTAACGATATTTATGCGGTCTATACCCACTATGAAACAGATTTTACAGGGTATTACGATACTATTATTGGCTATGAAGTGGGTGTATTTACAGCCATTCCAGAAGGATTCGTTAGTTTGGTTATCGAAGGGGGAGAGTTTGCTAAGTTTGTGTCTACAGGAAAGATGCCAGAAGCTGTATTCAATACATGGTTGGATATTTGGGCTGATCAGGAGTTTAATTTGAAAAGAGCTTATAAAGCAGATTTTACCGTACATGGTGAAAAATACAATGATGGTCCCGAGGCCGAGGTGGAGACCTATATCTCGGTAAAGAATTGAGTTTTCCTATTTAGCGAAGATAAAAAGTTATCATAAGTTTGAGATCCGTATATGGTGGTTTTGTAATTGTATTTTATGATTTTCTGATATGCATGTTCTCAAAGATGTATTGCTAGAAAAGATATTATATCGTATAGTATCAATGTACCAATATCATTTTCATACAGCAAAAATTAGCTTGTAGTATAAAAGTAAAAATATCAATATTTGAAGGTTTCTTTGTTGAAAAAAGTGACAAGCTTATGGTAAGTTGAATCAATGAGGATAATTAAAAACAGCTACAGTTCGCAAAATACAGAATACCATTATCTAATGGAAGATATTGGTATTCTGTGTATATGAAATAGAGGTTTAAATCTGTACCTGGATATTCGCAAGCAAAAATAGTATAGTACTAATGGTATCGTTTATTTGGAAAGATGTGTTATCGGAGTTAGTAAAACCTTACGGAACTCTACTTCAGCACCTTCAGCTTGTAGTGCAATCTGTCCACTATTTGCGGTACAGTCGTAACCTTCATTTACAAGGTCATCATTCACCCATACTTTGATCTTCCGGTCTAAACATTCGATCCTCATGTTATTCCATTCGCCAAGCGGTTTTTCCGAGCGATCGGTAAGATTTATAATGCGACGATTTTTACCCTCTGTAATGCCCCATTCAGCTTCCTCACCACGACGTTCAACCATATTTGGAACTTTAATATCCTCTACAATACACCAAAAGTCTCCCGCATTTTCATGCATCATCTGTACCTCAATAGATTTTGGAAACATTCCATAAAGTGCGCGTGGGGTAGAAGCATGCACCAGTACACCACAGTTGCCTGGTTTTCCTGCAAAACGGTATTCGACTTCTAAGCTATAGTTTTGGTACGATTGATCAGTTATAATATGACCATTTGGTGTACCCATACTGACCAACATTCCTTCTCTGACAAGAAAAGGACTTTTTACAGTCGTATTTTTGTCCATTTCTGGAACATCGATATGCCAACCTGTTAAATCTTTGCCATTGAAAAGGCTTTTTGATTGAGCACATGAAGAAAAGGAAATCGCTAAGCTACTGACAATAAAAATCGCTGAATAATAGAAGTTCATATTTGGTTTAGGTTTGAGTTATTATTATTGTTAAAACAAACATACATAATAATTTTCATAGGAATAATATTTGCGCATCAATTTTTACGACCATTTACTTGTGTTCTAAACGATTAAAAATTGGAAAGGGTTCGGATCATTAAATTCGAAAATATTCATATAAAAAAGTACTGAAAGGTCTTGAATGTAAATAAAATCCAAGAGATCTAATCTTAACAATGACTGGATGTTCCTAATAAACACTTATAAAAAATTGTGATCACTGCTGACATAGGGCTGTCTTTCTTGGACTTACTTTTGCCTAAGTATAAATTAAGATTATCAATAATGATTCGAATAAACAATCACTCCGCCAAAGTAATGGAGTTTACACGCTTTAGGAAGAAGAAGGATGTATCAGATGATGAGCTTTTGTTAGCGGTATTAAAATTTGAAACCACATTGTCACTACAGCAGGGACTAGTTTTTCATTGCCTAGTCAGAAACTATGATAACGAGTATGCAAATGTCTTATTTAGCGAATCCATTCAATGTCTAAAAGATTTAGAAAATCATATCGGTATCTTCCTGAAGTTAAAAATTTCTTCAATTTAATTGAACCCAAAAGTGTACAAGTTGAATATCATGAAATACAAAAAGAGAGTTTTCAAGTTCCAGATGTATTTTCATGTGTAGAGAGGGGTATATTTTCTATACGTGTGGATTATCATGTTTATGACTTACTCCAGATATCACAAAATATAGAAGAGCAGTATTTAAATATGTTTGATAATACACAAGCTCACTTTATTGGAAAGATCAACGCGAACACCTTTTCAGAAATAACGCTAGGTAAAACGCTTGGCGCTACAAAAAATACCTGCATGGGATACCTCGATGACACTTCTTGTCAAGAATTGCTGGCAATAGCAGATCAAGATAGTATGGAACTTGATTTTTGGTATCTAATAGCTTAAATGATGATGAGCCAGATCCCGTTGATTGATAAAATATATATTCTCGAACGCTTTGAAGGGAAGGGAGGATGGACTTTTGCCCGAATACCTGAAATTGTACCGCCCAAAGATGTGCGCTTCGGTTGGATAAGAGTTAGGGGAACCATCGATGGTTATGAAATTAAGAACTATAGGCTACAGTCAATGGGAAATGGCATCCTTTTTTTACCCATAAAATCCGACATCAGGTGTAAAATTAAAAAAGCAAAAGGAGATGATGTGCATATTATCTTGTATGAAGATGAGCTTCCAACGGAGATGCCTGAAGAAATGGAACTCTCTTTAAAAGATGATCCTCATGTTTATGAAAAATTTTCATTATATCCGGAGAGTAGAAAGAAAAAACTAATTGAATGGGTGTATTCTGCAAAAACAGATGACATAAAAGTTGAAAGAATAGTTAAAATAATCAATGAAATTTTATTCAAAAAGTAAGATATGTATCAAAGACGTCCTATAATTGACATTAATTTACACAGCAAAATGATGACCCTATTAGGCTATAAATTTAAGCACTATACTTAATTTAGACGATGATCTTTTGGAACTTTGGCACCCATATCTACTTTAGCGGAAAATACCAATATCTGAATTAATACGGCGATAACGATCAGTATCACGATTTCAATGTAAGACATTAACCTACTTGTACTCGTCATGCTTAATACTTCATCTAATTTCACCTTTCCTTCCTCCACTTGGATAGAAGATAAGGTTTCCAAAGTCTGGCGGGCATATTTACTGATTTCAATTGCTTGGGCATGATCGGTGGCATTGACATTTTGTGTTATTTGTTGAATATAGATTTTAAATTTATTAAAATTAATGTTTTCTTTATCTGTCAGCACTGTTTTTTCATAAAGAGTATTCAGTTGATCGATTTTTTTCAATTCCGAATGAACTTCTTTCGGTGAGAAATTAGCTGTAGATAATAAAATTAGCAATTTCTCCATACGATTAGAAAGTTTGTGAATATAATCACCCACTACTAAGCGATCCGAATATAAAGACGTCACCGATTCGTTAATTCTTTTGACCAAGCGTTGTTCTTGAATATTGGTCAACATCACTAAACAAAGGACGGAGAAAAATAACATCGCAACCTTAATTTTATTTTTCACGGTAAAAGTCCACATTGTTCGCATATTTTGTAAAAAAACTGAATAATAGCAATTTAATAAAAATTAAGCTAAAGCAGAAATACGTAGTTTTTAAAGCGAAGAGGACCTGATCGATAAAACAAATCAAAATCCTGAGTTTCGGTACTACTTGAGTAGTTTCGAAGTAAGGATAGACATGAGGCTCAATTTCGCGACTTATTCGACCAATTTGATGGAACGTCTGGAAAAATACCTGCTTCAAATTGTCCTATTTTCTTATTCTTTATGTACGTAATTGCTCAAGGAAGTATTAAACATAAATGCAAATTCGTCTAGCAGATCTGTGTACAGGAGATTTTAACTCTGCAATAAAAACAGGTGAGCAATACGTCTTTCTTCAAATATCATCTTTAAATCATTAAGGACCCGATGATTCTTTATAAGGATTATTATTTCGTAAATTCATCCTGCGAAGCTATTGCGATATCACGATGTAAATAGCTTCATCATGCAAATAAAATGAATCCATGAAAAACACTACACGAAATAGGGGTTTTATCTTTAAGCAATATGACGAGCCGTTTCAAACGCCTTTTGACAAATTATTTGTTATTTTCAAAGAACTGATTACTCATACCTCCGGTGATTTTGGTGAAGCTATTGATTGGTTACGGCAGTTGGACAAAGAATTTAAACTGACCACTCCAGAATATACCATAGACGATTTCATTGCTGATCTAAAGAATAAAGGATATATCAGAGAAAAATTGGAGCAAGATGGCAGTGGTGGGGTAGATATTACCTCTAAGTTGGAAAAAGCATTACGGCAGCATGCATTGGACCAGATTTTTGGAAAAATGCGAAAAGGAAAATCAGGCAATCATAAAACCAATCATCAAGGGCGGAGTGACGAAAATATGGGTGATTTTAGAAGTTATCAATATGGAGACAGCCTGGAGAAAATAGCTTTGACCGAGAGCTTGAAAAATGCCCAGATTAATCATGGTATAGGAGAGTTTGCCTTATCAGAAAATGATCTTGTTGTCGAAGATACGCAGTTCAAGTCACAGATGAGTACGGTGTTGATGATCGATATCAGCCATAGTATGATTTTATATGGGGAAGACCGGATCACACCCGCAAAAAAGGTGGCAATGGCCTTATCAGAGCTTATCTTGACACGGTACCCAAAAGATTCACTGGACATTATTGTCTTTGGTAACGATGCCTGGCCTATAGCGATAAAAGATCTACCATACCTGCAAGTGGGACCTTTTCATACCAATACGGTTGCGGGATTGAAATTAGCGATGGAGATACTCAGACGTAAGCGACATGCAAACAAGCAGATATTTATGATTACCGACGGAAAACCGAGCTGTCTAAACATGCCGGATGGTAGTTATTATAAAAATCCAATGGGTTTGGATCCTTTTATTACCAGTAAGTGTTATAGCATGGCGGCACAAGCACGAAAGCTGGGCATACCCATTACAACCTTTATGATTACATCAGATCCCTATCTACAGCAATTTGTTGACGAATTTACGGCATCAAATCAAGGGAAGGCTTATTATACAGGACTTGGAGATCTCGGAGAAATGATTTTTGAGGATTACGAAGAAAATCGCAGAAAAAGAATACGATAAACAATTACCTGAACGAAAATAGGATATACATTTTGCGCAACATTTGCGCTTTATTAAAAGAACATATGGATTACACGAAGAATACGACATTTGGCGCACTGAAGGCTTCAGGTTACAGACCAAAGACAATAAAAGAAGAACTGCGACAAAATCTGATTACAAAGATAAGCAAAGGCGAATCTGTATTTAATGGAGTATATGGATACGAGGACACGGTTATTCCAGAACTTGAAAGAGCGATACTATCCAAACATAACATTAATTTACTTGGTCTCCGCGGTCAAGCAAAGACACGACTAGCGAGGCTTATGGTTGACCTGTTGGATGAATATGTACCTATGGTACAAGGTTCAGAGATCAATGATGATCCCTTTAGCCCAATATCACGCTATGCAGTTGAACTATTGAAGGAAAAGGGCGATGACACACCAATTGATTGGCTTCACAGAAGTGACCGCTTTGCAGAGAAACTCGCTACACCCGATGTCACGGTAGCGGATTTGATTGGCGATGTAGATCCGATCAAAGCAGCAAATTTGAGATTGAGTTATGCAGACGATCGTGTGATTCATTTTGGCATGATCCCACGAGCCAACCGCTCGATATTTGTTATTAATGAACTGCCCGATCTACAGGCGAGGATCCAGGTAGCACTTTTCAATATATTGCAAGAAGGAGATATTCAGATCCGCGGATTTAAATTGCGCCTTCCGCTGGATGTACAGTTTGTCTTCACCGCAAATCCGGAGGATTACACCAATAGAGGAAGTATCGTGACGCCTCTAAAAGATCGAATAGGATCACAGATATTGACGCATTACCCCGAAACAGTGGAGATAGCGAAGACCATCACCGCCCAAGAAGCTAACTTGGAAGCTGCACAAAAGAAGCAAATATACGTTCCTGAACTTGCTCGCGAATTGATTGAGCAGATTAGTTTTGAAGCACGAAATAGCGAATATGTTGACGAGAAAAGTGGTGTCAGCGCACGTATGAGCATTACCGCATTTCAAAACTTATTAAGCACTGCCGAGTTGCGTATGCTCAAAAACGGAGCAGGAGCTACTGCTGTACGATTGAGTGATTTTATGGGTATTGTGCCTGCTATAACCGGTAAAGTTGAGCTCGTCTATGAAGGAGAGCAAGAGGGAGCTGCTACCGTTGCGGTGCAGTTGATTGAAAGTGCAGTTAAAAGTCTATTTCTTAGCTTATTTCCAAAAATTGAGAAGTTTGAAAAGGAAAACCAACGTTATCCGTATGATGACATTGTTCGCTGGTTCTCAGAATCGGAGGGTATCGAACTGTCCGATGAACTCCATGATGTAGATTATGAGCGCGTATTGGACCAAGTAACACCTATCCGTACTTTAATACAGCAATACCAGCCGCAAACGAAACCCGAAGATTCCTATTTTCTAACCGAATTCATACTTTGGGGACTGACACTACATAACAAATTAAGTAAATATAGAGTAGGCAGTGGTCTGCAGTTTCAAGATAAATTTCAAGAATATCTGAGAAACAATTTATAATAACTTAAGTCTTTGCTTGCTCTGAGCAAATGATTCACTAGCAGTGGAAGTAATTCTGACACTGTTAGTGAGTTTATTTGCTTTACTTCACCGTCATCTTTGTTATCAACTTTCCTTTTATGATCCCTAATTCCTTCTCTTATTCCCCTTTATCTTCTTAGGCATTTTACGAAATTCCTCTTATAGAAATTCATACCAATCCAGTTCAGAATAATACCACTCATTAAAATTAAAAAAGGCGGAAGAGATCATCTCATTTTATTTAAATAAAGGACGGAATATGGGCATTCAACTTAAATTTTCCTGTACTCATTTACTTTATTCCTGCTTCTATTATTCTATATGCGGTTGTCACATGATCTTGCTCTAGTTTTGCTATACCAAAAAATAAAACAGATGAACAGAGAACTAGCCTTTTTAAGAACATTCGCAATAACGTGCGGAATCGGTATGACTTTATTGACCACTTTGGCATTTAAAAAGTATGGAAATCATAAATTTAATGAAATAGACGTCGAGCGTATTAACATTGTAGAGAAAGATGGTTCCATCAAAATGATCATCACAAATGTGGATAAATTTCCGAATGGTCAAGAAAAAATAAACGGAAAATCGACTAATGCAGATCGAAAAAAACGTTCCGGAATGTTGTTTTTTAACGAGGATGGAATAGAGTGTGGAGGCTTTATATACGATGGCAAAAAATCAGAAAATGGGCATAGTTCAGGTTTATCGCTCACTTATGATCAATTTGATGGTGACCAAGTGATGCAATTATTAACGCAAGACTACCAGAAGGGAGATAAAAGGTTTGTGAGTAGTTCTTTGTCATTTAATGATCGACCAGCAAAAGAATCGCAAGCCAAAACGATGGAGATCATGAAAGAATTGGAAGCTCTCCGTAAAAAGGATCCTAAACTGATGCAAGAAAAATATAAATTATATGAAACGGAAGGATTAATTGGTGGTGCCCCCCGCTTAATGCTTGGGAAATCTAGAGAACAAAATAATGGACTATTTCTCTTTGATGATAAAGGTATGCCTAGAGCAATGTTTTATGTTGATAAAAATAATGTAGCAAAGCTAGACTTTTTAGATGAGAAAGGAAATACGATCGATTCGTTTCCGAAAAGAAAAGAATAGTATCATATCCTTTTGCAAATAGTCCTATAGGTTTAAAGGACTATTTTTGTAAATTGATACATCAAATATATCATGAGAGATTTTCTAAGAAAAATAGAGAAAAATAAATATTTTCTAACATTCGTTTTATTATTTGCTTATGCACAGTCCATTCAAACCAGGATCCGGATAAGAGGTGAAATCAATGTTTATATTTTTACACCCGAAGCTGCGATCATGACATGTGTTGCTGCCAGTTTACTATTTTCAATCATCAAGTTTTATATCAGAAACTGGCAGAAATCATCTGTCTTTAGCTTAAGTGAAGTCATTAAAATCTTTAGTGCATCTTTACTGAGTTATGTTTTATTGATAAAAGCACTAGGTTATGTGATTGCCTTATTGTTTGATACTGTACAGCGAAATTTCAATAGCAAGACATTAGCTATTTCTACATTTTCAGATTTTATGGACGGAATAATTTTTGGTAGTTTTTTTCTAGCATATTATTATTATAGTAAAAATAAAAATCATCAACAGGAATTATCCATTTATCATCAGGCACTGCTAGAAAGTAGAATAAGCCAACTTAAGGCGCAGCTTAATCCACATTTTCTGTTTAATAATTTAAATATACTTGATCAGTTTATCGAAGAGGACCAACAAAAAGCATCATCATTTTTGAATGAGTTTGCTGAAATTTATCGCTATGTTTTACATGCCTCAGATAGAAAAATCGTGACCATTCATGAAGAATTAATCTTTGCAGAGCAATATTTCAAATTAATACAGCATAAATATGGCAATGCTTATCAACTGAAAATACAGACAGCATCTGGCGCTGGCTATATCTTACCACTCACATTGCAATTACTCATTGAAAATGCCGTTCAGCATAATATAGGAACAGAGGAAAAACCAGTATTCATCACCATAGAGATCACTACAATATGCTCCGTATCCAATACGTTAATTCCGAAACAAAATATGAAATCAAGATCGGGAAGAGCTTTGAATAACCTGAAAGAACAATATAAATTATTGACCAATAAACCGATTGAGATCCAAAAAAGCGAAAGCAATTTTTCTATTTTTATACCCGTGATATATACACTATAAGATGATAAAAGTACTTATTATTGAAGATGAAATTCCTGCAAGAAAAAAGATAAAAAGATTGCTCGAAGAACTGAGTACACCCAACCAAGTACTAGCAGAAATTGATACAGTAGATACAGCTATTTCCTTCTTAAAAAATAATACTGTGGATTTGATATTTTCGGATATAGAACTGTTGGATGGTAATGCATTTGACATCGACCGGGAGATTCATCTCAATTGTCCAATTATTTTTACTACAGCTTATGATCAGTTCTGGATGGATGCATTTGACACTAACGGTATCGCCTATTTATTAAAACCATTTTCGAAAGAACGCTTTCAAAAAGCTTGGGATAAATTCTTGTTGTTACGAAATACAGAAGATGTGATGATAGAAAGAATTGCAAAGTTAATGGAGCAAAACTTTTCAACAAAGGCATATAAAAAAAGATTTACCATACGTCTTCATCAGGGAATTTATTTTTTAGACACTGAAAAAATCACCTTTTTTGAAGCCTCCGATGGCGTTTTATTTGCTTATGATATCTTAGGTAAAAAACATGTATTGAGTGAGTCGACTTTAAAAGAAATAGAAGAGCAGCTGGAACCTTCAGATTTTTTTAGGATTAACCGAAGCGAACTTATCTGCAAAAAATATGTAGAAAAAATAGAACGCTACAACAAGAATTCATTAGCTGTAAAACTACAAGGACATCAAGAATATCTTAAAACCAGCCAAACTATGACAGCAGCTTTCCGAAGTTGGATAGAAGATTAAGCTGATCCAATCAGTTTAAGATTATTTTCCATTGTTTATTTGATAATATAGGCCTATTCTTTATTATCTTATCTATTTTAAAAACGACAGAAGAATAGCATACTAAAAAGTAGTGTAAAAATGCGTAGGTGCAACATGCTTTTTTTATCTTAAACGCTTTGATTTAAGTTAAGGATACACCATTCAAATAGGAAGAACACCACAGCTATAAATAGAAAAATACTATGATTATAATCGCATTTGAATGGATTGAATCAAAGCCATATTGTTCATCATAATAGATCGCGATCACCTCATTTATCTCGACATCCAATTCATATTATTTTAAAACAAATTAGGAAATGATGATCCTTAAATGCTTTATTCACTAGAACAGGCAGAATTGAATTTAAAACATGTTATTTTTTCAGACATGATAGGTACTGAAAAAATAAAGTATAAACATCCTTGAAGATGATGAGTTAATAGGTTGATTATGAGTTTTTAATAGGTGTTTGTGTAATGGATAGTATGCGATATAGAATCAATTTTTAAGCACAAACTAGTTCGATCAAAATAAAAAAATAAAAAAGACTACCATTTGAGTAGTATTTATTGCAAACATATATTATATTTGTAACCAAATCGTTTATCAATTGGCGTTGGCGACGAAACTACCTAACAAAAACTAAGTTCTAATGAAACAACAACATTTAACATTTGCCTCCATTCATGAAGTTAAAAACATTCGATTACCCATTATTCCACATCGAATGCGCTAGTGCGCTTAAATATTTTCTTCTGTCCTAAATCAACAACAAGAGAAAGTTTTTTCTTGTTGTCCACTATGGAACAAGTGCAACATTTGTACTTGTAAGTATTTACCTATTTAAACAAATCTATCTACATGAAAAAATACAGCGTATTTTTACAGGGCCTACTTTTGCTTTTTTTTCTTAGCAGTGGCAATCTTTTTTCCTATGCTCAAGTAACCACAACACCCAAATTACTTCAAAAAGGTGCCGCCTCCTTAAACTTAGAAAAAGATTATTATTTTCTATCACAGAGCCGTTTTTCAGCAGACATTCCTGCACCAAGTCAATTTTTTAATCGGCAAATAGGCCATAGCCATACACGTTACGACCAGTTGCTTGATTACTTTAGACTCCTTGAGCGAATATCAGATCGTGTCAAAGTTGATACTATTGGTTATACCTGGGAGGGACGACCTTTGATCGTTTTAAAAGTATCTTCTCCAGAAAACATTCGTAATAGTGAACAAATACGAGATCAGCACATCAAAAACGTTAAGCTGGCAAAAGATAATTTAGCAGTTAATAATAAGCAACAAACAGGATTAATATTTTTAGGCTTTAGCGTACACGGTAATGAAACATCGGCTGCCGAAGCTTCTATTTTGACAGCCTATTATTTGGCAGCATCAGAGGATCCGAAAGTTTTAGATCAGCTTTCCAAAGCGATATTCTTTATAGATCCGGTTCGTAATCCAGATGGTTACGATCGTTATGTAAACTGGGTCAATGCCAATACATCATTTCCGCCCAATGGTAACCCCTTGGATCGAGAACATAATGAAGTATGGCCTGGTGGGCGAACAAATCACTATTGGTTTGATCTCAATCGTGATTGGATCAATCAAGTGCATCCAGAGAGTAAGGCGCGTGTACATTATTTTCAACATTGGTTACCTCATTTTCAAGGTGATTTCCACGAAATGGGTGCATCTTCCTCTTTCTTTTTTGAACCTACAAAATCAGATGCCCAAGAGTCACCTCTTGTACCCAAATCAACTTACGCGCTTAATTACAAATTTGCAAACTACTATGCACAGACACTGGATGAAATAGGTTCATTTTATTTCACCAAAGAACAGTTTGATAATATCAATCCCACATATGGATCCACTTATCCCGATCATGTCGGAAGCCTAGGAATCTTATTTGAGCAAGCAAGTCCACGTGGACTCTTTCAGGTAACAAATAATGGTGATTTAACGTATCCTTTTGCTATTCGCAACCACTTTAGAATAGCCTTGGCAAGTATTAATGCCGCAATAGACCATCGCGTTGAGCTTCAAGAAAATCAATTAAACTTCTTCCGATCAGCGTTTGAATTAGCCTCAAAAGACCCGATCAAAGCCTACATCGTAGATCTGAAATACAACAATCGTACAGGAAATCATTTCAAAGAGTTGCTAACGCAACATCAAATCCAATTTATTGATAATAAAAGAGACATAAAGGTGGATGGAAAAGATTTCGAAAAAGGATCTTCTATTCTTATTCCTACTGCTCAGGCAAACTACCGTCTCGTCAAGGTTATATTCGATGAAACCAAAGTGTATGTGGACAGTGTTTTCTATGATGGTTCTGGTAACTCTATTGCTTATCTCTATGGTTTCCCTTATGCAGGAGTAAAACAAGAACTAGACAAAAAAGAGACTGATCATACTGTTGACCCAACCATATCTGCATCCACATTGATAAAGAGTAATTATGCTTACCTCGTTGATTGGCGACAAGACGGAGCACCTTGGTTGTTATCTCAATTGTTGCAACAGAATATCCTCGTAAAATCTTCCACTAGTCCATTTGAGGTCGTTAATCAAGGTCAAGCACTTACTTTTGATTATGGTAGTTTATTGATTCCAGTCAATGGTCAGACGATTTCTGCTGATGAATTATTTACGTTGCTACAAGATCTAAACAAAAGAGGGAATCTGAATATTACAGCATCTTCAACGGGCTATAGTGCAAAAGGAATTGATTTTGGAAGTAGCGCATTTAAAGCTCTGCGATCCCAAAACACATTGCTTTTAACTGGAAATGGTATAAGTGCCTACGAAGCAGGTGAAGTATGGTATGCATTTGAGCGCCAATTAGAACAACCCATCTTGCGGCTGAATATCGAACAGTTTAATCGTGTGAATTTAGAAGAATATCAAGTACTCGTATTGGTCAGTGGGGAGTATTCTGCATTACATATTTCGGCAGTAGAGCGCATTCAGAATTGGGTGAGAAATGGAGGGACTTTAATTGCATTAGGGCGTGCAGGACAGTGGCTTGCCAATCAGAAAATTGCAAACTTCAAATTCCTCGATGAACGTGTTGGAGATAAAGATAGTAAACTCAAAAAAGCGAAAGAGCGCTTTGAATATGCTTCCGCACAGTCAAGAGAAGGAACGAAACGTATAGGTGGTACCTATTTTAATACAGAAATCGATCGTACACATCCTATCGGTTATGGTTATACGCAAAAATATAAAGCTGTTTATAGAAGTCATAACATTTTTATAGAATTAGGTGATCAGCCTTACAATAATGTTTCTGTCTATAGTAAATCACCCTTATTAAATGGATATGCTTCGATTGACAATCAAAAGAAACTTGAAGGGACAGCTAGTATTATTGTAGAAAATAGTGGAAATGGACGTATTGTATACTTCGTTGATGATCCGTTGTTCAGAGGTATTTCTTTTGGCAACGCGCGAAGTTTCTTTAATGCAGTGCTCCTCGGACAGATGCTTCAATCAGGAGTAAGAAGATAATAAAACAACTTATAAATAAATAAAAACATGAAAAACAAACACACATTACTTGTCGTGTTGATGCTACTTCTTGTAGAACAGGCATCGGCACAAAAAATAACATCATTGCGTTTAACAGGAAAAGTAAATAGCCTTAAAGAAGGTAAAATATATATTCAGCGATACGACAATAAACTCTTTAAGACAATTGATTCAACTCTGATAAAAAATGGAAGATTTAGTTTCACAACAAAAGTTGAACTTCCAGAACTATACGCATTGAAGTTTAATGAAGAAAGCTATCCTATACAGCTTTTCTTAGAGGATACTCCGATAGAAGTTATTATTCAATCTGCAGAGAAAGGTGATCGTGCCGTAATCAAAGGATCGAGAGCACAAGCTTATTTTGAAAAATCAAGTAAAGAACAGCGTGGACTTACAGCAAAACAATTTATTGAGGCCGATCCAAAATCAATCGTTGCAGCATATGCTCTGTTTCGCAATTATTCTTACAATTTATCCCCCGATGAGATCGAGGAGCATATTAATTTATTGGATGTTTCTTTACAGCAAACGCAATATGTTCGCATCTTAAAAGATTTAATTGTAAAGCAACGTGCGGTTCTACCTGGTAATAAAGCATTAGATTTTGTTTCTACTGATTCGGAAGGAAACAAAGTTCGCTTTAGTGAGCATTTAGGTAAGGGATATGTCTTTTTAGATTTCTGGGCTGCTTGGTGTGGACCTTGTCGCCGAGAGAACCCCAATATAGTCGCCGCATTTCAAAAGTATAAAGATAAAGGATTTCAAATATTTGGGGTTTCACTTGATAAGAAAAAAGAAGACTGGCTGAAAGCGATCAAAGATGATGGTCTGAATTGGACACAGGTATCTGATCTTGCATATTGGGACAGTGAAGCTACAGCATTGTACGGAGTGCGCTTTATTCCAAGCAATTTTCTTATTGATGAAAATGGTGTTATCGTGGCCCGAAACATTCGAGGAGAAGCTTTACAGCAAAAATTGAAGGAATTATATGGAGAGTAATGTATTGATTAAAAAATATTAAAAATAATGAGAAAATCAACCCTATTTCATTTGCTTCTTTTGTTATCTGGGAGCGGCGCTATTGTACCGACCTATGCACAGGAACAAACAAAATCAATCATAAATGCTGTTCTCAGTGGAGTAGTAGAAGATGCTACCACTGGAAAACCACTTTCTGGAGCGACTCTAAGTTTAAAGGATGTAACGCATCAAGTGACCACAGATAGGTTGGGGAAATTTCAATTTGTAACCGGACAAAAGTTACCCTTTACTGTTACGATTTCTTTTGTTGGATATACAAGTAAGACTTTGGTTATAGATCATTCTCCTGTGATCATTAAACTTGAGCCCATTGAAAATACGCTTGAAGAAACGGTAGTTGTTGGTTATACGACCACTAAAAGATCAAGTTATACCGGTTCCGTAGCGACAGTAAGCGGTAAAGAATTGGACAATCTGCAGATTACAACAATCGGAAAAGCACTACAAGGTACCGTGCCCGGACTACAATCTATCGCCGCTTCCGGACAACCTGGTAGTGATGCAGAATTGTTTGTTCGTGGAGTCGGTTCGGTGAATGCCTCAACAGCACCGTTATATGTAGTAGACGGTATTCCAGGAGCTAATCCTAATAGCCTTAATCCTAAAGATATTGTATCCATTTCTGTCTTAAAAGATGCAACAGCAAGTGCACTTTACGGATCAAGGGGCGCCAATGGCGTTATTGTAATTACAACCAAATCAGGAGAATTAAACAGCAGAACAGCAGTCAATTTTTCTGCAAATTATGGCTTTACCGGTAGAGCAGTAAAAGATTACGAATACCTCTCACAACAGGAATATTATGAATTGCAATGGGAAGCAATCCGTAATACGCAACTTGATCAAGGAAAATCGGCTACAGATGCAGCACAATATGCCACAGATTATCTAATAGACGGTGCACTTAAAGTCAATATTTTTGGCCCATCTTTTCCAAAACCTGTCGGTCTTGATGGGAAGCTTCTCTCAGGAGCTACACCACTTTGGAATGACAACTGGGGAAAGGCGATTGCTCGTCAGGGCATAAGGCAGCAATACGATCTTAATCTGAGTGGTGGAGGGACAAGTACACGTTATTATCTATCAGCTGGCTACTTAAATGAGCAGGGCTGGATTCGTACGGCAGATTTCAAACGGTACAATTTTCGTACAAATATACAGTCAAAAGTGAATAGCTGGTTTGAAGTCGGTGGAAATGTAGCCTTGTCTTCCGGATTTCAGCGTGCGCCGACTCAGAGTGATAGCAATACAGGCAACTTTGCCAATTTCCAACGCTTAGTATCAGATTTATATCCAGTTTATCAACGCAATGCTGATGGCACTTATATTCTGGACGAGCAAGGTAATAAAATTTGGGATTACGGATTATGGCGTCCCACAACAGCAGCCAGCGGATCAAATATTTTAGGGAGTGCCGAAAATGCTATTTCTGGAAGCAACAATGAGTCTGTTTTGTTAGGAACAAATCTAAAATTAGCATTCACGGATTATTTATTTCTAAAGACCACAGCCAATGTCGACTATAGAAACAGTAGTTCACATTCCTATTCGCACTCCTATTATAGTACTGGAGTTTTAACAGAGGGGGCTGGTTCGGCGAGCCGCAGTTCAAGTCGTACGTTAAACTATACGATCAATAGTTTTCTAAACTATGTGGCCACTTTCGGTAATAAACATCATCTTAGCGCATTGGTAGGGCCAGAAGTGTATGTGGAAGGTGCATCTTCTTTGTCTGGCAGCCGTACGGGTTTTCAGGTTTTGGGTAAGACAGAACCATCGGCCGGAACACTAAGTGGGGTTTTTAACGGAACCTCTTCCGATTATAAATTGGCGAGTTGGTTGGGACAAGTAAACTATGATTACCTTGATCGCTACCACTTTTCCAGCAGTTACCGTCGAGATGGATCATCAAGATTCAGCAAACAATCACGTTGGGGCAATTTTTGGTCGGTAGGAGCAGCCTGGAATATTAAAAAAGAGACCTTCTTGAAAGAAGTGTCCAGCATCAATAATCTTAATTTGCGCGCCAGTTATGGTGCCCAGGGAAATGATCGTGTTGGCAATTATGCTTATGGCGGATTTTATTCCATCTACAATAGTTTGGACAATCTCGGACTGTTACCATCCGATCTACCTACACCAGATCTAAAATGGGAGACTAACCTTAATCTCAATATTGGAGCAGATATAGCCCTGTTTAATAATCGACTGATTGCACAGATTGATGTCTATGACAGGCAATCAAAAGATCTACTTTTTCAAAAGCCACTTTCACCATCTACTGGATACAGTGGTATCGATGCTAATATTGGTTCACTCCGTAATCGAGGAATAGATGGGCAGATTACAGGTGTGCCTATTCGTAATACAGACTTTAGATGGTCAATCACAGCAAACTTTGGTCATTATAAAAATAAAATTACCAAGTTACCACAGAAGGAAATTCTAACGGGTTCCATTGGACAGTATGGCAATACGAAGAAAATGATTGAAGGAGGTTCCATCTATGATTTTTACATTAAAGAATGGGCAGGCGTAGACCCAGAAAGCGGTAAAGCAAGCTGGTATAAAGATGTTAAAGATGCAGAGGGAAATGTGACTGGTCGTACATCAACTACAAATCAAAATGAAGCTTCCTTCTATTTTGAAGGGAGCTCGTTGCCAGATCTTTATGGAGGCATTAGCAATAGTTTTACTTACAAAGGTATTGATTTCTCTTTTTTGCTATCCTACAGTCTCGGTGGTAAAATTTTTGATGGCGATCAACCGATGATTATGCATGTTGGTTCTGCTCCTGGACGTAGCTGGTCTAAAGAAGCCCTAAATCGATGGACGCCAGAAAATACGGACACCGATTTTCCTAGATTATCGTATGTAACAGACTCGTGGAACAGTATACCATCGACCCGATTCCTGCGTAGTGCAAGTTATGGAAGATTGAAAAATTTAAGTTTGAGTTATACTATTCCACGTACGCTTGTATCAAAATGGTCACTTTCGGATGTCCGCATAAGATTTGTAGGAGAAAACTTGTTGACTTTCTATGGAACAAAGGGGTTAGATCCAGAACAAACGGTGAGTGGTGTTACCTATTATCGTTATCCTGCACAAAAATCATATGCGCTAGTTCTCAATGTTTCCTTCTAATCTATAAAATCTGATTTATCATGAAATTAAAATTTAAATATATCACGATCATATTACCCATATTGGTACTTTCATCTTGTAGCGAGAGCTTTTTTGATACAGCGCCTGCGACGCAGATTACCACACCAGAGGTATTTTCCTCCGAAAATAATATTGATGCCTTTATAAACGGATCTATTCGTTTTTTAATGGAGAATAGTACTTCGCAGGATAATCCCGGCCTTCCGACTATATTTTTAACGCATGAAGTGATGGGAGAGGATGCCATTGCACGCGATGGTCGCTATGGTTTTAGAGATTCTTATCCGTACAAAGATCCATTTGATCATACTACTCGTCGAGCCCTATTCTTTTGGACTTTACAGTATAAATCAATCGATCACGCTAACAATCTGATTGCTAATCTGAACATTGATGACAGCAGCAAAGAAAGTTTAAAGCATCTCAAGGGACAGGCTTACGCCTTGAGAGGTTTAAACTATCTTAATCTTGTTCGTCAATATCAGTTTACCTATGCCAAAGATCCTAATGCTAAAGCAATTCCGATTTATACGGATCCCACAACACCAACCACAGTACCAAAACCTCTTGCTACGGTAAAACAGGTATATGATCAAATTATATCCGATTTGAAAGAGGCAGAAAAGCTGCTGGCCGGTTTTAAACGTAAGGTCAAGAATAGGTTTGATCTTAATGTTGTCTATGGACTTTTAGCAAGGACCTATTTAACACAGGAAAACTGGGAGCAAGCACGTGATTATGCTGCAAAAGCGCGTGTGGGTTATCCTATTATGACAGCAGATCAATATAAAGAAGGATTTAATGACGTTAGTAATACAGAGTGGATATGGGGGCATCCACAGACAGCAACACAAAATCTGGGCGGAGCTTCTTTTTTAGCCTATATCGAAACTACTCCTTATGCCACGGATGCTAAAGGGGTCAATTTATACTTTGGTTATAACAGTATCATTCCCGATCCCAACTTTATCGGCTTATTTACTGAGGGAGATGTCCGAAAATCGTTATTTGATATTGCGAAGCAGCCCGCCGAAGCAATTTATAGATCATATCGATACCGTAAATTTAAAAATAAGCACCCTAACCGCGATGGACATATTGTCTTAATGCGGTCTTCTGAACAATTACTTATTGAAGCAGAGAGTAGAGCTCGATTAGATGATGTAAAAGGGGCAATTGATCTCTTGAATGAATTAAGGGCAAAACGTGCCTTAAAAAATCTTGATGTTGCCAACTTTGATAAATCGAAAACTGTCCAAGAGGTCTTATTGGAAAGACGGAAAGAATTATGGGGAGAAGGTTTCCGATTATATGATATCTTGAGAACGCAGACTGCACCAGTACGGCGTGAAACAAATCAAACTTTTGTTGATGATGCCGGCAAAACAGTATCTGTAATGGGACATTACATTCTTAAATTTCCTGATGGAACAAGTCTGGCTCCCAATAGCAAGTATTTTTTATTTCCAATACCATTGAATGAATTAAATAACAACCCCAATCTATAAAACTAATTTGTTGTTTTCCTCTGGGTAGGAAAGTAGTAAATTCTATTTCTATCGTAATAAAAATAAAGCTAATCTAACCATTAGCTTTATTTTTTTATCAGTATTATATGCCAATTTTCATATCAGATTTGATGAAAGTTTGTTGTTCTTTGTTGACATTAATCCTAGTTATTTCAACTCAATAATTTTATGGTTATTATTACTTTGTTTGATATCTTGTTCAATAGCAATAGTTAGATTTGAAAATACTGTTAGTACAACCAATACAATTAGGGCTAAAGGAAATATGATACCAATAACGATAGCCCATAGAAGTGAAATCTGCAAGTATACTTTCCCATCACTAGCGGAAACTTTAAGTTTAGAAGATTGTAGCCAGTCCAATGCTTTTTTAAAACCATTGGAGATTGTTTTGCTATTGATGTCGAAGATTGTTTTAGTTTTCATGATAAATATGTTTATGTGTTTGTTTATGATTCAAAAATAACTCGATTTAGTTTTGGAACTAATTGCTAATAGGCGGATGAGGATAGAAAGTCGGTAAACCAGTACTATATTACGGTTAGTCAGATTATTTCTGTAGCTCTGGATTAAAAAAAATAATAACTTTATAGAAATATAAGACCAAAATGATAAATATAGATTTCTCAACTTTTCCTAATTTGGAAACAGAAAGACTTAAACTGAGACGTGCCGATTTAGAAGATGTCAATGAACTATATGCACTCCGATCTGATACAGAAATAATGAAATATATTCCTCGTCCTGTAGCTACAACTCTAGACGAAATATCAGAATTTATTAAACTAACTGATGAAAAAATTAACAATAGTGAGCTGATCAATTGGGTTATTACCATACAAGATAATCCCAAAATGATCGGTAC
Source organism: Sphingobacterium sp. UBA6320 (assembly GCF_002440335.1). NCBI lineage: Bacteria > Pseudomonadati > Bacteroidota > Sphingobacteriia > Sphingobacteriales > Sphingobacteriaceae > Sphingobacterium > Sphingobacterium sp. UBA6320. The sequence goes on from NZ_DJTA01000033.1 coordinate 76,306, forward strand.
AATAGGTTATTATTATATTAAACCTGAGCATTACCGAGCAGAGATAGGTTATATGTTACTTCCCGAATTTCAAGGACGAGGTTATATCACAGAAGCAATAGCAAAAGTAGTTAACTATGGTTTTACGGAGATGAAACTGCACTCCATTGAAGCAATCATAGACCCACAAAACTTTGCATCCGCTAAGGTATTAGAGAAATGCAATTTCAATAAGGAAGGACATTTAAAGGAAAGTGAGTTTTATAATGGAAAATTTCTCGATACCGTTATTTATTCAAAATTAAATGAATCTGTACAGTAAAAATAATTTAAAATCGGTAGGAGCATACACATGACTACAAAAATCAAAAGAAGATAGTGTACAGCCATTTCATATCCGTTCCCTATATTCTTTTGGAGTAGTACCCAATAGTTTTTTTACATATCGTTGTATCCATTCCGAAGCCGCAATTCGGGTATTAACTTTGCAAATATAATTGAGATATAACGCAAACTTCTCGTTCAGTCTAACCATTTTCCGGTACTAACTGCGGTGACCAATACTAAAAGAATCGAGATTAACGTCATCTTACATTACTCTATCTGAATTGAATAGGCGAAAAATTCTTTTCGCCTATTCAGTTTGAATATGCTATACAGCAAAGGGCATTTGTTTGATCAACGTTTCGATACATGTCAATGTATTGGTGTCTGGGGTATAGGAAGCCGGCTCTAACGCGTATTTTAATGATCTTTTTTGCCTCTATTTTGAGCTTTAGTTAAAGTTGGAATATAAACCAAATAGTCGTAACCTTTTATAATTCTTTCCAGCGTCAAATCCTCCACTTTAAGCTTCTTTTTAGAAATTGCTTGTTTCAAAGGCTTTAAATCAAAAGCATACCAATTGTCATCTTTTACCACGGTTAGGAAAGCTTTATATTGTTCTAGATCAGCCAATGTTTCACCCTCTTCCTTTCCGGTAATCATAATGTGTAATGACTTCCTGTAGTTTGCCTCTTCAATATTGGCCACGAGGTTTCCAAGATCGAAAATTTCCATTAAACTTTCTCCTTTAGGCATGTGATTAGCACCATATTTGAAAAGATTCTTTTTGTTTTTCCATTCGGGGAGTTTTTCAATCACCAAGTGTTTTATGTATTGAATTCTTAACCCATGAATTCGATTTAAATACAGTTCTTTGCTTAATTTGAGTGCTTCAAGCTGCTCTTTCTCGTTAGCTGAAAAATTGAGCGTGCTCAATGCGCTCATTTTTGCTACAAAATCGTCAGAGAACAAATAGAATGTGCTGTTGTTTTTTGTATCATAAGCAGCAGAATTAGCGATCATCTGCTTATAAATTTCTTTTGCCTTGGTATTTTTGGATTGTTTAATCAATTCCGTAAAGAGTAGCTGGTCTGAAAATAGACTGATTTGCTCAGCTCCATAGATGTTGATGTTCTGATCAACAATATTTTTGAATAAATCGAACTCAGTTTCTCCTTTTAAAAAAGATAAAGCTGAACCTGATTCATCACGGAATTTATCCAATTCTGCAGGAGATAAGGATTTAATTTTTTTTGTTATGGTGTTGGTGGTATAGGGATCAATTTCCAAAATATAGTTGTCGAACTTTATATTATTGATAATCGCATTTGTAAAGTAAGGAACTTCATTGGTAAAATGTGACTCGCCCAATAATACAGAATTGTTTTTGATGATTTCATCTTGAAGGGTATCCCATCCCTTGCCTTCGAAAGTATTGTTCTTGTTTTTTTTAAATGTAGAGTAGTTTTTTTGAATTATACTATCCATTAATGTGGTTTGAGAATAACTGAAATTTGCAATTAATAAGGTTAAAATTAGGAGGTTGGTTTTCTTCATTTCTTTTTTTTAGAAAGATACAATAAATTGATAAAGAAATTGATTTTGTCGAAAGAATGTTGAATATAATAGGAAAAATAGGCACTCTTTTTTAACCCTAAAGGATCCATATAGTACATAACAAAACACAGATCAGCCTACAACAACACATGCTGTACTATGCCAACAAGGTCACTTTAGGCAACGTGTCCAATGGCAGCTGTCAAGCCCAGAGTTATGCTATATTTTGGTTGTTGCCTCAACTCTTATAGATAGCATAACAGCAAGAATGGATCACAAGTTTCAATATTTTTTGTCTAGGACACCGGAACCGTATATAACTTGCTTAATTCAGAGACCAAAGTCTCCCAGTTGAATCCAAATTCCGTAGGAATTAATTTTCCTTCAGGTGTTATGATATATTTACTTGGGTATCCACGCACTTTATAATTTTGTTCTACTTTAGAGTCGGACATCAATACCGGTATATCGTAATTATTGTTTGATAAAAATCGTTGTACTTTTTCTTTTGTATCACTACAAGCTATGCTCATAAAGTTGATTTTACTCATTTTATCCTGCTTTAGCGCTAGGTAATACTGATTTAATTTGGGCATTTCAGCGACACAAGGACCACACCAGGTACCCCAAAAATCGATAACAGTCCATTTTCCGTTCAATTGTGCGGATGAGAAATCCTTATCCTGTATGTCTTTTAACAAAAATGATGGCGCATCTGCAAGTTTGGGAACAATCTCTTTTTTGAAAAAATCACTGAAACTGCTTTCATTATAATTTTCACGATAAAAAGTGGACAAGCTTTTAAAACTACTCGCTGGATTATTCAGAAACTCCTGTATATAGTTTTGAAGAGCAATATCCTTCTTGCCCTTCTTACTTAATAAAGCCATATAATCGTCATTATAGTTTTCTTTTGATTTCAAAAATACGCGATCATAGAAACTTCCATGTTCCTTTTCAGCTGCACTTTTTGGAGAATAATAGGCCGCTTTTTCCAATAATAGGAACGCCCGATCTTCTTGGTCTACCGGTGTCATTTCATAAGCCAGATAATATGCATATGCCAAATGAGCTTTTTGTAAGAACCGTTTCTTATTTGACTCGTCTTCATATAGAACACTAATTTTATCGATGATTTTCTGCATCGTCTGTGCATCATATCCTGCATGCTCAGCAAGTAGCTTCTGGATCAAAAGAGCATATCGACCGGCATTTCCTTGCTTCCAGTAAGCGTTATCCATGTTTAGGATTTCATTTTGGATTTGTTTAAGGCTATCTACATCCTTTATCTGCATTGCCGTGGCCCAGAGGTACATGGGTCTAGCCGCTACTCGCTCTCTTTCGCTAAGCTGATTGGCAATAAGTTGGGCCTTCTGCAAAGAGGCGCTGTCAAGAGATAAGATGTATTGACTTAGCGAATGTTGCAGATAATCGAAGAGTTGCACATCATTCAGGAGTGGTATGATTTCTTTAAAGTCATGGTCTGAAATATTATCGGATGTAACCCTGTTGCTGAGATGATAAGTACCGGCTATCAGCTTTGGAGCTATAGATGATAATGCATCATCATACTGCTTATTCCGCAACTTTTGCAAATGGCCCAATTTATTTTTGATGTAATCGCGGTTGTCTGCATATTTTGCTTCGTATAAATCTATATATCGTTGTACTTTGAGACTATCCGTTTTATCTTTAGTATTTACTGCGTTGCTCCAATAACTACCTGTTATGAGCATATCATAATAATCATTTTCAATTACTGCTGCAGTATAGTTGCTAGCGCGCTGTATCGATTTGGCAAATTGGCCGCTTATTTTTTTTCCATTTGCATCTAAAAATGAATAGTTGGATTTTCTAGATTCATCGACTACAAGGTGCATTTTTGGATCAAAGCTCGTACTGCCTTCCAATGTCGAAGAGCTGTCTACTTGTGAATAATGGATGGTAATCACCGATTTATCTTGCTTCACCATATGATATGTCATACCATTTTTTGTGATATCTGATGTTTTCAATGCATTTTCATCCGACGATGATATTTCTGCAAAATAGAGCGATTGCAAAAGGTTACTATACTCTGAAAATGTATTGTTTAAAGAATTTTCAAAAACATCATCTTGTATTTCCCATGCTGCAAGCTGTTGTTTTATTTCATCTTTCCATTTAAATGTATCGATGCTGACCAGTCCTTTATTGACTGTAAATTGAAATGGTTTTTTCAAACCATAGATATTGGAAATTGCAGCAGTCGACGTCAAGAAATTCTCTCCTTTGTCCAAGTCAGCAGTAGAGAATAAACGGTCGCCATTTTTGTTCTCAAAACCAACTATGCGCAATTGCATAAGATCCCCTTGTTTGGATGATTTCTTCACCTTTTCTACTGCTATATAATAGGTTTTTTCATCAGCATTTCGGTTGTAACTGCTGTTTTGTTTTACAATATAATAAACGGTTGGTTTCTTTTGCGCCACAGCAACTTGTACACACAAACTGGCCACTAGGAGTAGGTACTTCATCGGTTAATTGGTTAAATTACTCTAATATAGGAAATTTAATAGAAATAATTATGTGTCAGAGGAATTTTAGGTAATGCAGTAATTTTAATTACGGATAATTTATTTAAATATGCATTTGATTCACCTTAGTCGGAGTGCCGTGCATAATATGATGAAGCAACAAGTCATAGTTTTATCCTTTACATGTTGGACGAAGTAGGAATGACCATATCTAACCGAAGTCGTTTAGCCATATGTTGGCAGTGGCCTGTTGTGCACTTTTTCATTTTTCAATTAGTCGTCTGTGATAGTTTACTTGCCCAAGATGATAAGCCAAATGAGTGGCTAAGTGAACTAAAAAAAACTCAGTAGAGGTCTTATTGTCAAGGACCAAAATTGGGTATTCGGCTTCTAAAAGATTTTCATCAAAATGATCCAATGTCTGGTTAATCATTTCTATCGTATTTTCAACCATTTGAATTAATTCTTGTCTTGATATATCTTTAGATGAAAACTCTAATTCCCGATTTCTTACATAACCTGTCTTGCCTAATTCTCTTCCAATGTAAGTATTTAAATTGCCGACCAAATGCAAACAAAGATTACCTGCCGAGTTATTTATTTGGCCATTAATTTTCCAAATATCAGATTCGCTTTTGTACTGTTTGACTTCAGAGATCAATTTGTTTAAATCTCTGTGGAATAATGCCTTTAGTGTATTGATAATCATGGTCTTAAAATTAATTTTCGTTTTAAAATTGTTACAGCGTGGTCTACGATTTAAAGTTTAGTATTCACACAAAGACGCTTTGGCAAGATCTTGCTACCATCAAGTAAAATAGTTACCCGTTATCACTAGTCACCGCGGTTATTTTTTTCTGTAAAGAATCAAAAAATCCCATCAGTAATATGATGCCAACAAAAACACTTTTTTACGAAGTCGCTATTTATAGCTCTAATATAATAACTTTCACAACAATGATAGAATTCTCAGCTGTTTTAAAAAGATATCTTTATGAGCTCTCATCAACATACACGATCAAATCACAGCTTATAAAAAGAACGTTCAACTTCTATTTATTGACTCAACTATCGTATTAAATATTGAAGTAGAACCTTGCTGTGCATGATCATTAAATTAGTTTTACCTACCCATTTCTACCATTCACCGAGTTTTTAGTTGGTTTAGTCTAATTGCCATATAGGAGGCACGATTAACACCCTACTTTTGAATCAACAATTACGTCAGCATACATCCGAGTTTGAGTTGGTGGATGAGGGGCTGATGCAATTACGAACAGAAAAACTAACAATATAACATAAAGACAATATGAATACTTTAGCAAAAACATTCGCAGTAGCAGCCTTGATCGCAGTATCTACATGCACCATGGCAGCAGGCAAACCCGTAGGAGACATTTCTAAAAAAGCAGTAGTAAACTTATCGACAGCAGATCTCGCTATCGACCCTTATGTCGCAGTTATGACCGAAGGGCAGTCAACAGGAGTAGAGCAGCTTTTTACATCCGAATTCAGTCAAAAAATCCAAGCCGCAACAGATAAAACGAATAGCCGCCGAGAAGTTATCTCCTTATTGAAAAAGCAAAAAGGCGAGCAGTTGAACTGTAAGACAAACACCACAATCGTGGAGCAGTCAAGTAACTATGTAGTTGCTAAAGTGAGCCAACAATTTGAAGGGTTTACCAAGACCGATTTAATTACCTTGGTCAATGACGGCGGAAATTGGAAAGTATCCCAATCTATCAACTCTTATAAGTAATTACTGTTTAATCATATGTTTAGTAATGGCCACGTCGACAGATGTGGCTTTACTTTTTAGAGTACTCCGTTGTGTTGCGCGATAACTTTTTTGAAAGAGACTCGTCCACAGCCGGATTACTCGCGCAAATCTGCAGTAGAAGCCACTAATTCCAGCTCCTTATTACATATAATAAAAGAAAAATCTGTGCTTATATTATTACTGTTGTAACGGATGATTTCTTCCGATTCTAAATCACTTAATGTTAAAGGATAATTTGGATCTTTTTGTACGATTAATACATTTTTGTAAAATAGCACATAACCCAATAGGGGTAAGTGAGCATTCATCTGATTATTCAGATAGTTTGTGTAATAAATGATCGAGTGCTCGTCACCAAAATCAACTTCAAAATCCACCCGCTGCTGTGTCACCAGAATACCTTCATTTCCATAAATTTGAACGACACCGATTATCTCTGGATTGCCCGTCAACATCGCCCAATCGGGGAGAGCATAAACAAATTTTTCACTGTAATCAGCTTCTATTTTTTGTTTAGCCAAATCGGCTCCCTTTTGGGTTATCTTAGTATGGATGCCATTAAATCTGTTCATATCTTATTCCTATTTGTTTAAAAATAGTATTCTTTTTGATTCTCTTTTTTTAACAATTCCGTTGGTATAGATGCTTGCACAAACCATTTATACTCCTTACTGTTTTTAAATGGCTATAATAAATGCTTTAATCGCCCTGTTTTTTCACTTCGTGTCATAGTTGCAGGCTTTGACATGACCATAATCGCGTTGAAAATATTTTTAACCTCTCCTTAAGTTTGAGTAGGAGCATCATTGATCTGTTATTCAAAATTACATAGAATAGTTCTACTAGCGCATCCCAATAATCGGGGATATTACAAAGGAATATAGACGATTGAACTTAGTGGGAAGTTCTTCTCGTCATGTAAGCTCATTAAATAAAGTGTTGGTTTTAATAATGAAGAGCTTACTTTTTCGTAATCTAGAGCTTTCCACGCAAACTACAAAAACAGAGTACAATGTTTTTTCTTAGATGTAGACGCCGTACTGGTACATGCCAATCCACAGAAACTATACCATCCAAATATTCATCAAAAATTATAGTTGATCCCCAGCGCAAAATAGCGCGGCAAAAGGCGGTATTCGGTTACAGCCCGATACGTGTCAGTAACAATGGCATTCCTAAATTGACGGTTGTTAAATAGGTTTTTGGCCGATATATTAAATTTGGTCTTGATTTTCTTGGCATCATAAGAAAGAGAAAGATCCGAAAAGAAATATGTTTTGGGCGATTCAGAGAGAAAATCACCAAAATGATAGGCTTCATTTTTCATATTGGCCTGAATATCCTTGGCAACATGGAAGAAAAAATGCAGAAAACTGTAGGTGTTTTTTAGTTTATCTTGGTTGTCACTCTTGAAAGATCTAATCTGTATCTGCGATCCGGTATGTATGTTCAATCTGGATTTCCACACACTTCTAAACGACACACCATAGTCGTAGGAACTGGAAGCAATGCTACGCCTTCCTACACCGACGATACTAGCTTCATAAGCTGAAAAATCTGCCCCCATATCCAACCTAAAATTCCCATTTACCAACTTGACATAATAATTGAGTTGTGCTTTATAAAACATTGTTTTTTTATCTTTCAGCAATATCTTCTCCGTTAGATTAAAATTAGGATTTAGTATGCGTTGGCTACTGATGTAATCAAACATTGTTTGATGACCAACGGAGAAATTGGCGAAAAATTTATCCAGCATATTACCATAGGCATAGGTGATTACCGCAGCAGAGTTGTTCAATGTAGCCATATCGTCGAGGCCTTTTACAAAATTCCGGACGCCAGTATTAAAATAATTTGGCGCGACATCCATCAGCTCAGTACTAGTTTGTTGGAAAGAAAGTTCGCCTTCCAGCTTCCCCTTAGGATGTATTAACCATTTTGTAGACAAGCTCGGAGAAATCAACCAGTTATTTTGACTCGTTGCGATGCCATCATGACGTAAATCACGCTGTATAAATCCCGCACGCAACTGGGGGGTCAATTCCCACTTCCTTCTTTTTACAGTATACTTGGTCATGATATGCGTATTATTGGTCCTAAAATTGATCCCATTTGAAAATCCCGAAGGGCGGATTTGGCTGCCATCTTCCCGCTGCAATATAAAGTCAGTCACCAGTGTCTGATTCTTGTATTCATTGGCAATAGCCACTTCCATAAAGTCACCACCTTGCTGTCTCTTTACATAATGCGATGTGACCCCGACATACTGAAGGTCATTTTTGGCATGCTGGTCGACATTCGAGATCCCTTTAATCTGAAACAGGTCCTCGTAATAATATTGATCGATATGATAATCCAATGGTGATTTTTGCATAATCCAACGGGCAGAACTCACAATAGCTTCGTTGTCCGACAGCTTATATGTATGTGTTAAGAGCTGGTTGGTCAGAAAGCCCTTCATTTTGCTCAGTTCTGTGGTACCTTCGCCATTAAGCAGCAGAGCCCCATTATCGTATTTACCCAGTGATCCCAGACTTCCGGTGTAGATCATAGTAGAGCGACTGTTGACATCATACTGCATCTCCCATCTGGAATAATAATTATTTATTTTCTTATCAAGTTTATATCCTTCAGTATAGCTAAATTGAATATCCTCAATATCATATTCTTGCACTGTATTTCGGTAGAACGTTTTTTTTGTTGGATTTGCAAAACCTAGCCATTTGATCTTGAGACGCTTTGAAGGATTCAAGATCGTATTGAAAGACAGTAGCTTATCATGATTAAAATTAGTCCTTCTATAATCAAACCCCGGTAGGTCGGGAGTATTGTCGATAAGAGTGGGAGTGGTGAGACCGACACCGATTTGGCCAGGTTCACCAGTTTGTCCCGAGTAAAGCAAATGATTGATACTGCCCACGGCATCTACACCGTTATTATTAGCTGTTCCCAACAAATAAAACTTGTTTCTTTTTCCAAAGTTCATCACATGAATATTGGCTTGGTAAAATAACGGTTCGAACGGCGTTCCAGAAGCTGATACCGAACCCAGCCATTGATTTTTACTGTCTTCTTTAAGTTGTAGATTCAATGCGACTTTATCTGAATTTTCAATCCCTTTCAAATGTTTATTGTTCGAATAACGTTGTAATACCTGCACCTTATCCAACGGTTGTACCGACATGTTTTGTGTCAATAAGCGATAGCCCTTTTCAAAAAAATCATCTCCTTCTATCATGACTTTCTCGACTTCCTTTTCACCAATTTTGATACTGCCATCGCTACCGATATTCAGTCCGGGAATCTTTCTCAGCAGATCCTCCACGTTACGTTCATCGCCCTGCAGAAATGATTTTACATCCAGTTCTATAGTATCCCTGCCACGTCTATAAGAACGCTTTGCGTTAACCACTATCTCCTGCAGTCGCTCCACACCGCCAGTTATAAGCGCTATGTTAATCAAGGTGTCAGTCAGCGTCGGTCCAATTACTTTTGTCACCGGTTCATAGCTTAATGATTTGAAGCTGACAACAATTTTACCTGTTTGACCTATAAGTAAACGGTATTTGCCATTCCCATCTGTAAAAGAGTAAGCTATCAAGGCCGAAGTTCCCGCTAGGCGGGCATCTACCCGAACCCCTCCGAGGGGCACCCCCGCAGTCGTTACCTGTCCATGAATAGCTACCTGCGCCTGCGCACAATAAACGACAGACCACAGGCCGATCATCAATAGATAGCGATACAGACCAACATGATTAATCATTTTCCTTTAACTGATTCCCATTCATAAACCTGCTCAACAGTACCGCGTACTTTATTTCTTTCCACCGTCACACCATCCATTACAGGCATTTTGCTTTCCATGATGCGCATCTGTTCTTCTATCAGTACCTCATCTTTCTTGACATAATCTTCCAATGATAATTTAGGCAACGAAAGGATATATTTTTCATCTACCGGGATATCCCCATTGTAGGGATAGGAGACTTTTTTGAGCATCCAGTAATTCGGGTTAGCACTTTCATTGTACAACATCACGATCAGTCCCGGAAGTCCTCCAAATTTGTAAGGGCCGGCCGGTACCGGAATTTCATTTGTGTAGTAAGCGATCAATGTCGTACCTCGATATTTCGCTGTCGCCTTATGACAGATATACTGACCCAAGGTGTCCGTTTCCGTATAGTTGGTGTTCCATTCGATATCAGGAAATTTATCTGTCACCAAATAATTCTTTCCTTGGAGTGTACGCGTTTCCACCAAGTCACTATTCCCATCTTTCTGTATCACGATGCTCCTGTAGTTTGTACCGGTATTCAGCATCATCGAAAAATCAGCAGATAATTCATCATTTTCCGCATCGCCTGCAGCAGAAGCGACCGGTATAGAATCGCGTATTGCAGTCTTCACAGCATCGGCATAATACACCTGTTCACGAAAAGTCGCCATAGCAGAAGGAATATATTCATACTCGACTTGCAATTTTTGCGCCTGTACATAATCGGCTGAACAGTATAATAGGAGAAATAATAAGTAGTATTTCATAAATTTAAAAGTGATGAAAGTGCTGTTTCCTATATGCGTCATCGACAGCAATAGGAAACAGCGCCCTTCTAGTAGATATCATATACAAGACTAAAAGCCCTTCTTATTCTTGCGAAAAAAATGTCGCAACTAGGAAAGCCCTTCTTCGTTACCCAAAAAGGCTAAACATGATTCATTAACCTACGTTGTAGACAACTGCTTGATAAATATGCATATAGCTGGTTCTCATGTGTTTAAAATAAGCTCCGCAATTATCCCAAGAGAATCCGTAACCATTTTCGGCCCCCAGCTCATAACTGTGGTTATGTGTAGTGGTCAGCTGTCCAGACGAATTATAAACTCTGAGGGTATACACACAGGTTTGACCGACAGCATTTCCCGTCTGGGTTTGTTTCACTTCCTCCGTTACATGAACTACATTTGTCCCGACCTTCATTTTGTGTACAGTGGTTGTATTAACCGATTTTTCTGCAGCAGCTTTTTCACCTGAATCTGCAAAGGCAGCTGATGACATTACAGTCAGCGCTACCATACTCATAAATAATTTTTTCATTTTTTCATTTTTTTAGTAAAACCATTGCGTAGGACAAGCCTAGGCTTTAATTGATGATTAAAAATAATACCCATTGTGCTTAGATGTGCAAATCCTTTATGATTCGCTATTTCCGGTTTACAATCCGTCACACAATGATGACAACTGGCCTAATTTGAACTATAAGAGCTCGCAATTCTGGTCTCATTGCGAGGACAGCATATAGACATACTTAAAAAGTGTCAACTTGAGGATTTTTAGACGGTTTGTAAAAACTACAAACGAATTGTAAACGAACTAAAGCAACAAACCCAGTAATATATTATCTTTAGCGTAAATAAATACATGACCTTTATGATCAAAGTTGTTATTGTCGAAGATGAGCCGGCCGTCCGTAAAGAGATCAGCTTTCTCATCGGATTGGAAAAAGATGCAGAACTGCTGGGTTGGGCAGACAGTGTACGTACAGCTCAAAAGCTGATTGTCGAAACACAACCTGATGTGGTTTTATTGGATATACAGCTTCGTGATGGAACAGCTTTCGATTTATTGAAAAAGCTCGATCCTATTCCTCCCAATATTATCTTTATTACCGCATACAATCATTTTGCCATTAAAGCGATCAAATTCGGAGCATTGGATTACCTGTTGAAACCTGTCGACCAGACCGAGCTCAAAGAAGCACTTGAACGCTTTCGACGACGTCGCCAAAGCAATCCACAATGGATGCAGCAATTGTCAGTGACGCAGAATAGCATGTCCGTAGGCGAGCTTCCTGAAAGCATCGTGCTGAGTACCCTCAACAATATGCGGATTGTATCCGTAAATGATATTGTCTATTGCAAAGGAGATGGGCCATACACATTTTTCTTTTTCAGTGACGGCACAGAAGAACTCATTTCCAAACCACTCAAATATTATGAAGACCTGCTGCCTGCACCCCATTTTTTACGGACACATCAATCGTATCTGGTCAATAGGCAGTATGTGACAGGAATTAACCGCTCAGAGTATATCGTACTTAAAAACAAAGAAGAAATTCCCATTTCCATGCGCCGAAAAAGTGCGATATTGACGCTACTATCAATAAAAAAATGAGACAAACAACACGATGGATACTTTGTGTAGCGCTATGCTTCTGGCTTTTCTCCTGCTATCAGCATAGCAATCCAATTTTTCAGCAAGAAACATCCATTTCAACGCAGATCGATACCTTAAAAAAGGTGACCATAGCATCTACTAACAGCGACTCGCTGCTTCATGTATGGCAGCAGATGGCTATGAAACCGTCTGTCCTAAAAGATACCCTGCTTCATGTGGAGGTAAAATATCAATTGGCGCGGCTCTACGGTATGCAGAGAAAAGATTCTGCCCGTATTTTAATTGGTCAAGCACTCGAATTGATTGAACCGACAAACGGCAACCTTAAAATGAAGGCACTTATCTACAATGGCTTGGGTAATGTGTGCAGTATGGAGTCACGGCAAAAAGAAGCGGGCTACTATTATAATAAAGCAGCAGCGATTGTTCTATCAGATTCTACCATCGATTTATCTTTTCAAGCAAAATCTGCGATGTTGCTTTCCGCTGCACAAAGTAACTTGAAAACTTTTCAATATGACCTCGCCGAGAAAATGAACCGTGCAGCATTACCACTATGTGATTCGTTACCCGAGGGTGATATACACAAACAGCGCGTGTTGGTACAATTGATTCAGACATTGAAGATGCGGGACAAACCAGCGGCAAGTTTTCTGCCTTATCTCCGCAGATTGGAGGACTTACATAACCAGCATCCCGACAAGTACCATATAAGTTACCTATACGATTCCAAGATACAATATTTTAGCACCATCGGGCAGAAAGACTCGCTGCTCCATTATCAGTTGTTAAAAATGCAAAGCGACGAACAGCGCTATGAGACTGAAAAATCGATCGTTGTTATCAACAACCTATTTATTGCCTATTGCAATGTAGCAACCTTTCATCTTGAGCATAACCGTCAGACGTTGGCAGCAGGCTATATTCAACAAGCGACCGATCTAGAGGAAACACACCCAGATGTCATATTTGCCAGTAATGAGATTATTTATCAAGAGGCCTTAGCCGCTCTATACCAATTGCAGGGTAAAAAAGACCAGGCAATAGCTGCATGGAAACATGTCTCGATGATACAGAAGGAGGTGTATGAAATGGAAAATACACAAGTCGCTGCGGAGATGAATTCACTTTATCAATTGCAGGCAAAAGATCGTTCCATTCGTACTTTAAATGAGAATATTAAAATCAATCAGCTGCAATTGCAGCAAAATCGCTTATGGCTTGCTGTTTTGGTATTGGGTATCATATTACTGGGTATGATGATGCTGTTTTTATATTATAGCTTTCGTCAGCGTCGTTTCAGAGCAGAAAAAGAAAAGGTTTTATTGCAGCAGAAATTGTTGCGCACACAAATGGAACCTCATTTTATCTTTAATACACTTGCGGCTGTACAAAGTTTCGTTCGTCTGGATAAAAAGGAAGCAGCCATTAAGTACCTCAACCGTTTCAGTCGTTTGTTGCGTAGTAGTTTGGAAATGAGTCGTGAAGATTGGGTTCCATTAAATGAGGAAATTGAGGCCTTGGAAAATTATATCAGTCTGCAACAGATGCGTTGTGAAGAAGCATTTAGCTATACGATCGTACAATCGGAAATTCAGGATCCGGATGGGGTATTGCTGCCGCCGATGTTGATACAACCCTATGTTGAAAATGCTATTCTTCATGGTCTCGATCTGGAGAGCGGAGAGGGGGATATTCATATTCGTTTTCAATTGGAAGATGATCTTCTAACCGTAACAATTGAAGACAGTGGTAAAATAGAAAAAGTAATTGTTGATCCCGCGCATAGGTCACTTTCGGGCATCATCAGTCGCGAACGTATGCAGTTACTGGGCAAAAGGGCAAGCATACAAGTCACTAAATCATCCGGAGCCAGTGGAACCATCATTACGATGAAGATTCCTGTTGTATTTGGATGATATTTATATCGAATTCCATATTTAAAAAGTGGGAGTAGGCAGAGTTTATCGTATAATATATTCTTTGAAGATCATGTTGTGTAGTTTAAATTTGTCAGTAAGCATTCCTAACGTTGTATAATCGAAAAAAGCCAAATAATTGATCCATATGATCTTTGGATCAATTATTTGGCATATCATTTTTTTAAAAATAGGAGCCATACGTTGTCCATGTAATTTATTACCAAATAGTGGTGTTAATACTTGAAATCAATCAGGACAATGAACTCCTCTTCCGATAGGTTGTTATTCCAGTAGAAATATTTACAAAGTAACTCATGTATTATGGAAAATCACTTGAACAACCCGGAAATTATCAATGACCTGATAAAAATTAATAATGATCGAGTGGAAGGTTATAAAACTGCTTTAGATCTTTCGCATACGCTAAGTTTAGATAGTTTACAGCAATTATTTGCAAAATATGTTTTGCAATCGCAGCATTTTATTGAAGAGCTGAAACCTTTTGTAGTTTTAGAAGGTGCACAGCCAACTGATGCAACCATGTTAAGTGGTAAACTGTTTAGAATGTGGATGAACATAAAAGTAACCATTGCAGGTAATGACAGAAAAAGTTTATTAGAAAGTTGTGAAAAGGGAGAGGATGCGTTTAAGGAAACGTACAAAAAAATTCTGGAAGAAGATAATGATCAATTATCGGTCGAGGTGAAAAATATACTTTTAAAGCAGTTGGATAAACAGCTGGAGGCACATGATGCCATTAAAATGTTGCGTGACGAGGTGTCGCTTTAAATTATATACGATGAAAACCGAAACGGCAGTCACCGCGAAATTTAAAAATAAAACTATTTCCTTTATTTCGATGTAAAGGTTGAATGAACGATTAGTATTGCTGTCATTAAAATACCCGGTTTTTCCGGGTATTTTATTTTAGAGTTTTCATGGAAAAGCCGTACTTATTTTCGGCAACTCTTGTTTGCAGTAGTTTTCTAATTCAGCCTTGTTAAGGTTTTGGAATTTTTCAATAGACCATATATACTCAGATCGTTACGAAATCCAAAAAATCCTATGGGCGGAAACAGATCGAAATCTACCCATGATTTATATAGACTTCACATAAAATGATTCTCATTTAAACAAGTAGGTGATTTTTTTGATCGATATCCCTATTGTTCAATAAATAGCAGTTTCCAATTCGATATAGTAGATGAAAGCTGGATTAGGTAACACCTTGTGCACCTTTGATTATGCAATTGTAGGTAACTTGACCCTTATGATAAACTTTGATAGCATGTTGATGTTATATTGTAAGTGGATTCATTCCCTATGTATATTTTAGAATATCTGAATATATTATCTGATGAATCATCTTTATAATTCGGTACATGTATGATTTCGATGATAAATTGTTTATACACTTTAGTCATCATTAATAGGAGATAATCATGACAAATTTAATAATTTTAAGTTGTCAATATAATGGAAGTGTGCAAAGACAAAAAATAACAGATCGGTCCTCAACCAAGCTGTTGTCAAAAATTTTATTCATTTTGTAATTTCTATTTTTCTTCTTGGCTCTAAAATTGTTTCAATTCAATTGCTGATAGCAAGCAGAGGAATAGGAGATCTCAGAAATAAGATTGATATGACTTAGAGATTGCCTCTTAGAGGCCAATCTTTTAATGACTGTTTACACAATGTTGTTAGAATTCTTTAGTTTTGACCCTACTAGCTAAAGGATGATGACAACATAGCTTCATCGGCAAAGGAACATTTAGAAAATACCCAGAAATACGGAAGAACAATGATATTGATAAAAAGAATTGACCACAACTACCTGAAATACCTATTTACTGTAGCGATTTCAACTTTGATGGTTACGGGCTATGGGCAGCAAGTAGAGAAACAGCAGATCGAAAAGCAACAACTGGACGAATATCAAATTAAAACGGTGGATTCCATTGATGTCGTACGCGACTATCGACCTGTGCTGGCCGATGCCGTAAAGGTTCGCAGGAGCCCAGATATGAGTCTTATCAATCGGGAAGTCATTGAGACAGAGCTACGCCAAATAGCCACGGCTACTTATTTTGCAAATAAGACATTCAAACAAGCTTATTACACTAAATTGCTTAAACAGCATCCAAACGCTTTACGTAGCAATATTGAGAATTACCGTATCAGCTATCTGGCTTACCAAGAACGTGAATATACAAGGGCGGCCTCTATTTTGAAGTCACTGGATGCTTCTGATGCCTTTTATCAGGGGTCGATCATTACTCTGGGTCATATTGCCCTAGAAACCGGCGATAAGGAACAAGCACGAAATGCATTTGTCAAAGCGATGAAACTAGATTTCGACCTCCAGTTGAAAGCAGATGCGTTATTTAACTACGCCAAGGTGTTGTATGCAATGGACTCCACCCAAGCCGCTCAGAAAGTTCTCGAGAAGTATATTGTTCAAGAATATGGAGGTCGTGAACCGGGCGCTCAAACACAAGAAAGTGCGGAAATATTATCCGCTCAAATCTTGTTGGGCACGAGCAATTTCCATACCGGAGTAAGTCTGCTGGAATCTTTGAAAGATCGAGGGCGGGAAGCGGATGCTACCTATCAGAAAGCAACGTACTATCGCGGACTGGAGTTTTATAACGAGCGTGCTTTTGAAAATAGCATATCGATATTCATGAGATCGGAAAAATTCCCGATCGATGCAAAAATGGCAGCACTGGCTACGTATTGGAAAGCAGAAGCGATGTATGAAGTACGCAAATACGGAGAGGCAGTAGAAAACTTCTCCAGATTCCTACGATTGCCCGTTGCAAAAAACACCGACGTATATAATTATGCAAACTATGGGTTGGCTTATGCAGCGTTCAGAAATAACAGTTTTCGTATGTCGGCCGATTATTTTGAACGCTTTTTGGCAGTCGAGGGAAGTTCGCTAGACGAAAAAATACGTCATGACGTTATCGCACGTTTGGGCGATTCCTATTTATCCATGCGAAATTACGACCGTGCCAACCAATATTATGACCAGCTTATCAACAGCAAAACTTCCAATCAGGATTATGCGTTGTTCCAACGCGGAGTTATCTTTGGATTGCAGGGAGACCATCAAACCAAGCTAAAGATTCTGCAGTCTGTTTTGAAACAATTTCCGAGTTCTAACTATGCTGATGACGCCGCCTTTGAGATTCCCTATACGTATTTCACTACGGGAGATTATGATCGCGCTATCGATGGATTGCAACGGATGATCGAAAAGTACCCGCGCAGCAGCTATGTACCCCGTGCATTGATGAGCATAGGGCTCGTGCAGTATAATAAAGATGAATCCGAAGCGGCGAAAGCCACTTTCAAAAGTGTTGTGGAGAAATATTCCAAAACCAATGAGGCACAGCAAGCGATGCGTTTTATTGAAAACATCTATCTAGACCAAGGGGATGCTACAAGCTATATTCATTACGCTATCGGCACCAATGTCGGTAATTTGAGTCCTGCGGAGCAAGACAATATGGCTTTTCAAGCAGCCCAATCTCTGTTTGCCAAGCAGCAATACGCAGCTTCGGTCGAAGCCATCAATGCTTATTTTGATAAATTTCCGAAACCCAAACAAGAAAAATATGCCCGTTATATCCGCGGTGTGAGTTCATACCGCACTGGGCATCCAAAGGAAGCACTGCACGATCTGAATATCATCCTGAATGACTGGACAAGCAAGTATACTGAAAATACCTTGCTGACAGTTGCTGCGCTATACCTGGATCTAAAAGAATACAACGAGGCAATTGTGCATCTCAAAAAATTGGAGCTCAATTCAGAGTATAAAAAGAACTATGGTTATGCAATAAGTAACCTGATGATCTGTTATTTCGAACTCGGCGATATGGAGCAGATGGCCAAGTATGTGAAGTTGATCAAGGATTACGATGGCGCATCGCAGGAGGAAATTGCCAGAGCTCATTTATACAGTGGAAGGGTATTGCTACAACAAAAGAACATCGTGTCTGCCATGAAGGAACTCAATTTGGCTGCTCTGAAGAGCCAAAAGGCGGTTGGCGCAGAAGCGCGATACCGTGTTGGGCAACTGCAGTATGATAACAAGGAATACGACAAAGCCATCGAAACAGCTTTTGAGGTGATTAACAGTAAGGAAGAAAATACATACTGGGAAGCCAAGAGTTTCCTATTGCTTGCTGATAGCTATGCGCGTAAAGGCAATGCTTTGCAAGCAAAGAGTACGTTGGAAAGTGTCATTGAAAATTATGAAGAAAAAGATGATGATATCATTCCGTCAGCAAAAGAACGTTTACAGAAATTGAACAAAAAGTAACATTGAAAATATCAAAAAACTGACATAGAACATCAAAATAAAATGTATAAAACCGCTGGGATGACCAAGCGGTTTTTTTTGTGCAATTCCAGATCATTCCTTCTTCTATGTATGAAAGGTAGTTTTCTGCTTTCGATATTCTAGTAAAATCTGTTTTTATGATAAACTTTTCTTTTAGTCATGAAGAGAAGAATAGCAAATCCTCATGAGTCATGCCGACAAGTTGTTCTAGTTGTTTTCTACTAAAATTCATTACCTACATTCTTTACCACAATAATTGCAGTTATATTCTGCTCAATTATTTTGTTTTCCTAAAAACGACTCAAGCTCTTCTACAATGCGTTTCGACTGAGTATGATGTAGATAATGAGAACCCGGCAGTAAGATGAGTTTTCCCTTATCCACGCTGTTGGCTTGCTCTTGGTGCAGTTCTGTCCAGCCTTTGACAGCTGAGTTTTTGTCCGCAAATAATAAAACAGGCAAATCCTTCGGGAAAGCTAGTTTTTGAGCATCTTTAAAACTATTACTCAATGATGTTGCTTCTCTGTCCAAAGTATTGTTTCCGGTTACTTTCATCGTAATCATGTGTTTTTGTTCAAAACGGTGTGCTTCTGATTCGTCTTTAGGTTTTTCCTCTCCAAAAAACTTTAAAAATGCACGCATTACACCTGCTTTGGCTAAAAAATCCATAGGTGCCGAATTATACCCCGGCCACGGTTGTGTTGGCACACTGCTATCAATGCCTACAAAAGCGGTTGCTTCACCTGGATACTTGTTGATGTATGCTAAGCTGTAAAGCCCGGCAATGGAATGCCCCATTAATATAAAACGGTTAAGATTTAATTGCTTCACCACTTCGTGGATTTCTTCCGCCATATTATTCAAACTGCGTTCACGCTTTGTTTCACTGCTCAATCCATAACCAAAAGGTTCAATCGTGATCACGGTATATTTCTGGTCTAATTCTTTGATCAGTGGTTCAAAATCCAATCTTGGGCTTGCCGTTCCAAATCCCGTGAGTAATACGATCGTATCTGCACCCTGTCCATCTATTGTCACATTCATGGTACCGTCAAAAATTTTTATTTTTTGACCATAATCTTCAATTTTATCGGCTTCGCGACTTAAATTGATCCGATGAATTACGAATGTAGCAAGGAGTAGGATAGCGATTATCACTACAATTCCGATGATTGTTTTCAAGAATATTTTTGCTATTCTCTTTATGAGCGAAGGACGGTTTTTATCCATTTTTTTTAATTTCGGTATGTGTACTATAAAAACAGGTTGATTTCATTAAATCCCTAATATCATTTAAGACTGATTATTCTTTTACTACCTACAAAAATCATTTCATTACTTTTGTCCGTATATGGATTTAATTGCCAGTCACCGTACAAATGTTTAACACTTAATTCTGCTTGATCAAGTAATGAATAAATTTCTTCTTTCATAGGGAAAGAAATCTGAGAAGAAGCCACCCACCTTTTATCAGTATGCAAAACCTTATAAAAGGTTTGGTATGTTATAATTTCATCTTTCGCTTCCCAATCATTCCATGCTTTTATGATTCCGTAATTAGGATGCTTAAAATATCGAATCGACTCTTTTTCTCCCCATGTAGTCCATTCTTGCACTAATGGATTTCGACTATCAAAAACGAAAGTTCCATCATCTTTTAAGTGATTTTCGATATTTTTCAAGAGTTTTAAACGATCATTTTCAGTTAACAGCGTCTGAAAGCTATGACCCGACAAAAAAATGAAATCAAACTTCTTATCAAATGAAAATGATGAAGCACTAGCATGGATCCAATTGACGTTTGATGTTTTTTCCTTTGCTCTTGTTAACATCTCTACAGATATATCCAAAGCGTATATTTCTTTACATCTATGGATAAGCTCGCTTGCTACTGTACCTGTGCCGCAGCCTATATCTAAAACGCTATCATCTATTTTTACGAAATTACTTATCACATCATAACTCTCTGACCATGGATTATCATAGTCATAGAATTGCACCAAATTTAAATCCTGGTATAATTTATCAATCATTATATTTTAATTTACAACGTAAAGTCAGATTTTTGAACCTAAAATAAGATATATTTAAGCAAATGTTGCATTGTACTAAAATTCATTAACAGTCTTATACAACGGAGTTCCTCATGTTAGTAAATTATTTATTCTTCTATTGAAGTAAGTATACCGTTTTGTACCGATGATTGTTTATTTTTTAATCGCTCTTCAACATGATTAGAAGCACAACAAGCTTCGCGCTCACTATCCTTTAAATTTCCCATTTTCTCACAGATTTTATTTACTAAAAATATTAGCCTTACTATTCTTTATTTTGTATCTTTACTATAGTAACCTTATTATAAGCAGTTTATTATGAGTAAATCTTCCAATCGCGTTGATGATCTGCTCTGGAAGTCTATTTTAGAGCAGACTTTTGCGCATTTTTTAGCGTTTTTCTTTACCGATGCAGCAAGTATATTCGATCTGAGTACACCCTTTGATTATTTAGACAAAGAGTTTGAGTCCTTATTTCCTCCAGAGCCCAACGGCAAGGGAGTGCGTTTTGTAGATAAGTTGGTCAAAGTCTATTTGAAAGACGGCGGTGAGCAGTTTGTACTGTGCCATATTGAGGTACAGTCCAGTAGAGGCAAGGGAGATCTTGCAGAGCGCATGTTTCGATATTACTATAAAATATCCGATAAGTATCAGGTTCCAATCTCTGCCATTGCTATTCTTGCCGACGATAACCAAAGTTACCATCCATCTGTTTATGTTAAGGAGTTCATGGGCACCATTCTCCATTACCGTTTTAATA
The DNA here is from genome assembly GCF_002440335.1 of Sphingobacterium sp. UBA6320. Classification (NCBI taxonomy): domain Bacteria; kingdom Pseudomonadati; phylum Bacteroidota; class Sphingobacteriia; order Sphingobacteriales; family Sphingobacteriaceae; genus Sphingobacterium; species Sphingobacterium sp. UBA6320. The sequence goes on from NZ_DJTA01000033.1 coordinate 97,730, forward strand.
GTTACAAGGTGTTGCATCAGGATGAGGTCGCATTACGTACTGATGTTAACCCATTCGCAGTTGTGGTACTGACCACATTATTGGCTATCAAGAATAAAAATATCAGTGACGAAAGACTGAAGGATATCAAGCATGATCTGTATGATGAGATGATGAGTCGTAAAATGGATAAGAGTACGCGTCAGGGTCTCTATAATTTTTTAACGTATTACGTACGCTTTGAAAATCAGGGTAGTTTAACTATATTTGAGTCAGAAATTGAAAACAAATTAGGAAGGAGTAAAATAATGGGCACTCAAGAATATTTATTGGATAAGGCTAAAAAAGAAGGCATTGAGAAGGGTCGTTTAGAAGAGCGTGCTAAGCTTAAGGCAGAAAAGCTTGCTATTGCATTAGAATTTAAGAAAATGGGTTTACCTGTAGCAGATATTGCTAAGGGTACCGGCCTTGCCATCGAGGAAATCGAAAAACTGAAGTAGAACATATTTTCAAAATATACAGAACCGCTTGGATGACCAAGCGGTTTTTTTTGTGACTTTCACCTAGCCATTTCCACCACTCACCGAGTTTTTAGTTGGTTTAATCTAATTGCCATAGGGTAGGGACGATTTACAACCTACTTTTGAATCAACAATTACAAACATGTATAAACAAAAAACTAACAATATAATATAAAGACATTATGAAAACTTTAGCAAAAACATTCGCAGCAGCAGCCTTGATCGCAGTATCTACTTTCACTATGGCAGCAGTAAAACCAGCAGGAGACAACTCTAAAAAAGCAACTGTCAACCTATCCACATCGGATCTAGCCATTGATCATTACGTAGCCGTTATGACCGAAGGGCAGTCAGCAGGAGTAGAGCAATTGTTTACATCCGACTTCAGTCAAAAAGTACATGCATCAAATGATCAAACCAACAGCCGTTCAGAAGTTATTTCCTTCTTGAAAAAACAAAAAGGCGAGCAGTTGAACTGTAAAACAAGCACCACAATCGTTGAGCAGTCAAGTGATTATATGCTTGCAAAAGTGACCCAACAATTTGAAGGGTTTACCAAGACCGACTTAGTCACCTTGGTCAATGATGGCGGCAACTGGAAAGTATCCCAATCCATCAACTCGTACAAGTAATTTACTGTTTAATCATATGTTTAGTAAAAGCCACGTCGCAAGATGTGGCTTTGCTTTTTAGTATCCTAAGCTGTGTTGCCCGATCAATACGGTTTAACATCTTTATTTAACAATTATCGGTCTAATAGGTTCTCCAACAATGCTGATTACGCCATCAGATGAAATTGCTAAAGCATTAATGTAAGATGTCCGTGGAGCGACACTTGTTGAGCTGGCATGAGCATGGTATATATATTTATATCCGCCATCAGCACTTATAAATGGAGCTCCATGACCTGTGCCGAGCAATCCCGATGCTGAGGGATGGTCTCTCCTTAGGATGGGGTTGCCACTATATTTCTTCCAAGGACCTTTGGGTGAACTGGCTGTTGCATAGCCTACAGCATAATCCTGGCTTTCAAAATGATTGGCAGAGTAAATTAAATAGTACGTATTGCCTCGTTTTAAGATCGACGGCCCTTCGACGACTGTAGCTTGTTTCTTCTCCCATGGTTCACTTGCGCTCATGCATTTTGTGAGCGTTTCTGCTTTTATACTTTGTAAATCATTGTTCATCTCAGCCATCCAAATGACATTTCCATCCGTAAATCGGACATAAAATAAATATGGAGTTCCGTCATCATCGATAAAAAGAGAACTGTCAATTCCTTTTTCTTTGGCAATAATAGGTTTTTTTTCTTCTTGAATAAAAGGCCCTTCCGGGCTTGAGGAAGAAGCCACACAAATATGTTCATCAACGGAATAGAACATGTAAAACTTTTTCTTAGCGGTTACGTAATATACCTCTGGTGCCCAGAACCATCGTGTTCCCCAAGAGTCTTGAGGGGAAAGTGCTAAATTTTCATTACGCTTCCAATGCTTGAGATCCTCGGAAATATAAACTTCAAAACCATCTATGCGGGTGCCATATGCATAGTATTTGCCATTATGGAATAATACGTAAGGGTCTGCAATAGGTAGCTCGTTTTCGATAATTTTAATAGACTTATCATCATTGGCATTACAATATAACGACAGTATAAAAAATAAACATATAATCGATATTAAACGATAAGGAATGCTTGTCATAATTTTCATTTTTTTGAATTCAAATCTTGTGAAGAATTGGCCATAAATTCAAATACCGATGAATCTGTTGATCATTTTGCTCACACATGATACAAATTGGAATGATTTTGAATAAAATGGGCAATATGATGTAAAGTTTAATTTACATTTTTACGTGATATAGATTTGTAATTGGGCTTCAATACAATTATAAACAAAAAAAATAAAATTGATAAATAAAAAGATAAATTGCAGAACCTGAGATGAATAGTCTATCGGTAGATATGAATAGCCAAATTGTGAACAGATGTAAACAGATGTGAAATTAAAACAGCGCTTTAAGTTTTTAGTTTATTCTATTGGATTATGGTCGATTGGGGAGATGATAAAGGGAATCGATTGATGCCTATCTTACGATCGGACGATCTGGTATATTGGGCGGAGGTGGGCACTTTATTTAAAAAATAATTGAAATATGATTACTAAAAATGTATGTTTATTCTTATTGATGGGTTGCTGGCAGTTGTTTTTCTCCACCTCACAAGCCCAATCAAATAATCCACTCGATGTTGCTTTTGGTGACCCATTTGTACTCTATGATCAAGAAACAGATGCCTATTATATGTATGGTACTGGTGGAGTAGAGCATGGTTTTGTAGCCTATTCTTCTAAGGATCTAAAACAATGGGAGCATAGGGGGACCGTGTATATCGCTCAGCAAGATAAAAGCTGGGGGACGAAAGATTTTTGGGCTCCAGAAGTATATAAGCGTGGAGGAAAGTACTATATGTTTTACAGTGCACATTGGAAAGAAAATCCGAATGATGAATTAGAAAATTATCGTATTGGTATCGCAACCTCAACCCATCCTACAGGCCCATTTATTGATTTGACAGGTCGTCCGTTATTTGACCCCGGATATCCCATTATTGACGGTAATGTGTACTTTGCTGAAGATGGACGTTTGTATCTTTACTATTCCAGATGCTGTTATAAAAATCCAGTTCAATCGGAGATTGCAGCTTGGGCAAAGCAACAGGGGATGTTTGATGAAATAGAAGAAAGCTGGATATATGGAGTAGAGCTAGCTTCAGATTTTTCGCATGTAATTGGAGAGCCAACATTATTGTTACGTCCTCCTGTTTCCATGGATGATAAACAATCTGAATGGGAAAGCAGGTCTGTGACTTCAGGTGAAGTGAATAGAAGATGGACAGAAGGATCCTATCTCTTTAAGCATAACAATCTCTATTACATGATGTACTCCGCAAATCATTTCGGAGGAGAGAATTATGCTATTGGCTATGCAACAGCCTCAAATCCACTTGGCCCATTCGAAAAGTCTGCAACAAACCCTATATTACAAAAAAACATATCCCATGGAGGTATTGTTTCAGGGACGGGTCACAACAGTCTTTTGAGAGATAAAGAAGGCAAAGTATGGTGTGTATATCATGCCCGCACGACTAAAACAGGCAGTCAGCGCTTAGTATTCTTAGATGAACTGAAAATTTTACCTAACGGTCAACTTATAGTGGACGGTCCAACTGTCAAACCTTAATAAAGCTGATGTTTTCAGTTTATTGTATTGCGACTTTGATGAGATAGGAAATACCATATAATAAATTAAAATTCAAAAAGTTGATTATTGATTATATTTCAATAATATTATACATAATAACCCAGATTCAATATAGAGAATACCACCGTTTACTTAAATAGTGGCATTCTCTATGTTATTATGCGCCATATACCTTTTTTGTTGCTGCTTGTTTTCTATCTTGAAATCGTTCCTCCGCAAGATTAAATCCATAACACACATACCAACTTTGATCTGCAAATTTCGCATTGCTTTAAAGAACTTATCTTCACCTCCCTATTTCCACCATTCACCGAGTTTTTAGTTGGTTTAATCTAATTGCCATAGGGTAGGGACGATTTACACCCTACTTTTGAATCAACAATTACAAACATGTATAAACAAAAAACTAACAATATAATATAAAGACATTATGAAAACTTTAGCAAAAACATTCGCAGCAGCAGCCTTGATCGCAATATCAACATGCACTATGGCAGCAGGCAAACCAGTAGGAGACAACTCTAAAAAAACAACTGTCAACCTATCCACATCGGATCTAGCCATTGATCATTACGTTGCCGTTATGACCGAAGGACAGTCAGCAGGAGTAGAGCAATTGTTTACATCAGATTTTAATCAGAAAGTACATGCTTCAACAAATAGGATCAATAGTCGTTCAGAAGTAATCTCATTCTTGAAAAAGCAAAAAGGCGAGCAGTTGAACTGTAAAACAAGTACCATGATCGTTGAGCAATCAAGTGATTATATGCTAGCCAAAGTAACCATGCAGTTTGACGGATTTACCAAAACTGATCTGGTGACATTAGTCAATGACGGTGGTAGCTGGAAGGTATCCCAATCCATCAATTCGTATAAGTAAGTTAAGTTTAATTCATATGTTTAGTAAAAGCCACATCGTGAGATGAGGCTTTGCTTTTTAGTATCCTCAGACGCGCTGGACAACAGTACTCGACTACCATATGGATCATATTTAGGATTTTATAAATTCATTTTTGCACAAGTCTTAACAGCTATTCTAATAGCAATCTTTGTCTCGTGCAATACTAAGAACCGTGGCGAATGGCAATTATCAGATATGCGTAAAGACACGCTGTTTATTGCAGAAACTGATGTAAGTGATGCCACCACTTTGATTCTCGAAATTGATGGACAAACAGATGACTCAATAAAAGTACATGGAATCTCAATCGCTGGCGGAGATATTAAAAAGGAACTGAAAGTTGATTGGTATAATCCAAAAGTTGCAGTTCGGTTTCAGGCTTATCTAGCAAAAAAGGGAAGTCTAAAGATTAAATACTCTGTGCCTACAAGCTACTAGTTCACAATAACTAGTAGTTATGTGCTGTTTTTATTGCTATTCATCACTTGGTTGGGCATATTGTCATATGGATATTCATAACCACAATCGTCTTCCCATTCTTTTTTAACAATTTCGCCATAATTGAAAAACTGAACTTGAATGTAGCACTAAACCTACCATTTTGCTAAAATGTTAGCGGTAGGTTTTATTCAATTCTATCTGTGTTGTATTTCTGTTTAAAATCTCTTATAGATTTCTTCTTGTCCTCATTGTTAAAGTTAAGATTATCTTTATTGAGAAATCTATGTTTCAATTCGTTAAGTTCTCTAGTTTTTTCATACTCAAATTCTTTGTCGTAGATTTTGTCTGAACCAAAGTAAATTCTGTCTTCATGAAAATAAAAAAGTCCCCAATTTAGTGTTTCGTCAAATATGATTAAGTCGTCAGCAAAAAAAATTCCTTCCCAATATTTAATTACCATCTTCCAAGTCAGTGTTACAGATTGTCCACCTCTATCACTGTAAATAAATACAAACTTGTTGAACGGAATAGGTTTCGAATAAAGCCATTTTTTTATTTCGTGTTCACAGTCTTCTGTTACTTCAAATTCTTCAATTGTTTTAAAGTATTTTTCATTAAATGGTTTCCATAATGGGCCTGTAATCATTTTCGAGCTGTTGATGTAATTTTCCACAAACTCACTTGCTTCGTTATTCAGAAAGAAGATTTGGTCTTTATGTTCCTCCGGTATTTTACTTGCCTGTTCTGGTGACCACAAAAAACTCCAAGCCTCTGGGAATTCAGTTGAATAAGTTTTTATGTTTTCAAAATTTATCATTCTTGTTTGGCTGTGGCATTATCTAAAATTACCGCTCATATTATGTTTAACTAAACTAAGATAATAAAAGATTAGCCAATCCATCAACTCCTATAAGTAAGTTAAGTAAATTTCATATGTTTAGTAAAAGCCAGGTCGAGAGATGTGGCTTTTCTTTCTTTTCTAATGTATCTCTAAAGATTGCTCTAAATTGTGCTAGCCGACAACAAACGACAACAAACGTTTAATAACCGACTAATATTTTTAGTTTTTATCATATTTGATTTATGTAATTAATTATTTAAGTAAATCCTAGAATTATGTTAGCACATTCACAACCCGTCTTTATTGATCCAACCACCGATGAAGGATTCAAGCGGTTATTCGGAGACAAGATCAACCTGATCAACTTTCTAAACATCATCTTTCGTGGTCGTAAGACCATCACAGATCTTACTTATCGGGATACCGAGCGTATCGGAGCGACCGAAGAGATTGGTAAAGTTATCTTTGATTTGGTTGTCCAGATTAGTACAGGAGAAGAGATCATCATCGAGATGCAGACGAGTACACAGACCAACCTGAAGCAACGCATGCTGTACTATGCCAGCAAGGTCATTTCAGACACAGCACCCAAAGGAAACCGCAAAGCCTGGGCGTATGCCATTCCAGAGGTTTACACCATTGTCTTGATGGATGGCTTTCATATGCCAGGGGGTGATCGGAGTACATATTTTCATGATACCTGCCTGTGTCATAGAGATTCAGGACAAATTTTTTACGAGGGTTTGGGCTTTATCTATTTAGAAATTATTAACTTTGTTAAAAGCGAAGCAGAGGTTGAAGATGAACTCGACAAAGTATTCTTTATGCTCAAGAATATGTCAACGTTAAAGACCTTGCCACGAATTATGAATTCGGCCGTATTTCAGCGGTTCTTTCAGTTGGCCAGCTACGCAAAATTGACAAAGGAGGAACGAACTATGTATGATATTAGTTTAAAACGTAAGTGGGATGCTGAAGCAGTGCGGATGTATCAACAAGAGCAACAGAAACGGCTGGAAGGACTAGAAAAGCAATTGAAAGAAGCTATAAGAGAAGCTAAGAAAGCAGAAAAAGAAGCTAAAAGAGTTGCAATAACAGCTAAAGCTGAAGGAAAAACTCAAGGAAAAGCAGAAGGTCTTGTTGAAGGAGAGCATAAAAAATCCATTGAAACAGCTTTGAATTTTAAGAAAATGGGGTTACCAATAGCAGATATTGCTAAGGGTACCGGACTTTCAATAGAAGAGATCGAAAAACTGAAGTAGAACAGGATTCTAAAATAACAGAACCGTTTGGGATGACCAGGCGGTTTTTTTGTACCCTTGTTACTTACAAGTGGGCGACACTCAAATAACCATTTTTTTAAAGAGTCTTATTTAGTGGTAGGAAAGTTTTATTAAATATGTTGGTCATAATTTTTAAAACACAGCTTAAAAAAGTAATTAAATATGGATCATCGTTTCCGCAGAAGTAGCAACATTAATTAGCTGGGATCATAGAGGTTTACGATACCTATCAGCGAATACGAATGGTATTCATATCTTTCATATTTCTCTCATTACGTACCTTCAATGTTAATATATAAAGATCATCCAAGTCACCGATAAATTTAACAGGAGAAACAAAGATCGTCATGATATTACTGATGTCGACATAAATTGTGTTGGGATCATCCTGAATTATTATATCCTCGATCTGAAAAATAACCCGATCCGATTGCACAGAGACTGTAACGTAAACTGTGTCAACGGAATAATTCAATAAGTTTTTTTATATTTAATTATTCAAACGACATGGTCATGAAAGAAAAGACCCCATTTGATTTTTCGTTCGTGTTTGTTTTTAAAGGAACTCAAGAGGGCGTCGCCGTTTTGAACGCTTCAAAGGGGAAGCTATGCAAGGTCTTTATAACGGAAAGAGTTTATCTCCAAATGATGGCGTTCTAGCGCCCTTAATGAAGCACTTACTGGAGTCGATGATGGATAGCGAGCTTGAAAGTCACCTTCAGGAAGATAAAGCTTCCGGGAACTCCAATCGTCGGAATGGCAAGACCAAAACGACTGTTCGAGGTCTTAATAGAGGTACATTTGAACTTGAATCTGGACGGGATAGATCTGGTACATTTGAGCCCAAGGTAGTTCCCAAACGCCAGCTTATTATAACAGAACAGCTGGAAGGTCATGTGCTGAGCATGTATGCCAAAGGTATGAGCACACGTGCAATAAGTGATTTTATCCGTGAGATGTATGCTATGGAGATTTCTGCAACTGAAATATCCCGTATTACAGAAAGCGTCATACCTGCTGTTAACGAGTGGCGAAGTCGTCCGCTAGAAGCCGTCTATTCCTTTGTTTTCCTAGACTGCATGCATTATAAAGTCCGTCAGAACGGTACGGTTGAGTCCCGGGCCATTTATAATATCCTGGGCATAGGAATGGATGGTCGCAAAGAACTGATAGGGCTATATAGTTCGGAAAACGAAGGAGCAAAATTCTGGTTATCCGTACTCACCGATCTAAAGCAACGCGGTGTAGAGGACATCCTGATAGCCTGTATTGATGGACTGAAGGGCTTTCCTGAAGCTATAGAAGCTATTTTTCCAAAAACAAAAGTTCAGTTATGCATTGTTCATCAGATTAGATCAAGCATGCGCTACGTTACAGAAAAGGACAAAAAGGCTGTTATTGAAGATTTAAAGCCCATTTATAAAGCTGTAAACGAAGAAATGGGATATGAAAAGCTACTGGTCTTTGAAGAGAAATGGGGCAAGAAATACCCCATAGCCGCTAAGTCATGGCTCGATAACTGGATCAACCTCTCTACTTTTTTTGAGTATGATGAGCAGGTCCGGAAGACTATCTATACCACTAATCCTATTGAAGGAATGCACCGTCAGATCCGAAAAATAACGAAGTCTAAAGGTGCATTCAGTTCTGAGCAGGCTCTTATGAAGCTGATGTTTCTGATAATAAAGGACATCTCTAAAAAGTGGACAATGCCAGTGCATAACTGGGGCTTGACCATATCCCAACTTTACATTAAATTTGGGGATAGGCTCAAACTTGATAGAGGCTTTTAGATTTTGGTTAATTATCCAATGACACAGTTTGAGTTACACTCCCCAATTTTATAAGTTATAAAAATGGTATATACTCTGATCCTAATTATGAATTTTATATAATCCATACTGATAATAAGGAAAGGCCATTTAAAAATGAAATTCTTGGTGAAAATGCTTCAATGCCATCTATTTGGAAGCATGGCATTAGTTATGGTGTGGCTGTTAATAGATATGAAAAAAGTGTAATGTATTGGTTTGCAATGTGGTAGTAACTAGAAAGTGTTAGCCAATATGATTATGATGCAGGGTTCTATGATGCAGAGATAGGTAGATGGAATGTGGTTGATCCAGCAGCGGATTATTATCCAGAAGTTACCCCGTATGCTTATGTGCTTAATGACCCACTTAGTTATACAGATGAAAATGGATAGATTCCAGGACCTGTTGGAGCTGTTATTGGTATAGCTGCTGATTATATTCAGCAGGTTGGTATTAACTATTTTATTAATGGAAAAGATTTTGGGACTTCCTTAACTGATATTAGTTATTGGTCTTTGGCAGTATCAGGTGCCTCAGGTTTGGCTACGGGAGGTATTAGCTCTCTAACTAATACTTTATCCAGTCAGGTCGGGAAGAAAGCTCTAACAAAGATAATCGATGTCGGTGTAGATGTAATGGTAAGTACAGTAGAGAGTGCAATAACAAATATGGCGGAAAAAGGAAGTTTTGACGTGTGGAAATCTTTTACAGGAGGTTTGTTAGAAGCGGGTATTGGTAAGTTTATCCCCTTGAAATATGTTGATAAACTTGAAAAAAAAATATTTAAAAAGATGAATGTTAGTGCACGCAAAGCCGAAAAGTATAAACGCAGAATGGCAAATGATAGCCATCGTAATAAAAATACCCAAAAACGTAATCGAAATAAATTTGAAGAATTTTCTAAACAGAATAGTAGTTATACAAGAGCATATATGGGAGTAAAAACAGTGAATGACGCTTATAAGGGAGGCGGAGCAGAAGCTTTACAGCAATTGAATCTTTATTTCACTAGTCCTACTAGTCCGAAGGGTATCGTTGAAGCAGGAGTGCCCCAAATTATTAAAGTTTCTAACTAAGCTATATGAATTATTCTAAAATACGGCCATTTTTGATTGCAATATTAATTGTTGGGGTAGCTTATAATGTTTACTTCTATCTTCAAAATAGTAGATTGGAAAAGCAAGTACCAGTATCACATGTTGTAATTGAGCAATATTGCAGATCTTATAAGGGGAGTTCATCTGTCCATATCAATTATCACGGGAAAGTATACTATGTCAGAATGGCTAATGAGGAATGTTTGAAGTATCCTAAGGGGTCAAAGATATCTTTAGTTTATAATGATAGATATGATTACTTTTACCAGCCAGATGGTTCACGGAGAGACTCTTTCAGGTTATTTTTTTTCTCATTTCTTTTATTTCTCTCAATTATACCATGGAACCGTTTTTCAAACAGAAAAAATAATTAATAGAAATACCTCTTATTTGAAAAGCCCAATCTTAATCGGATGGGCTTTTTATTACCTACATGTTGGCAATGCTTTTCAGCTTGACTGATTTAATAAACGCATCGACGGTAGCAGACACAAATTCTATGGCGCAAATATAGAACTACAATGGATAATATGAATATTTATGATGCTACAGTAAAAGATGTTTAAAAAAACTTAATTGGTGTACTAAAGTTATCCCCGCTCTAGCGCATGTTAACAGAGTTTGAATGGCTGAATGTTTCGTTTACAGCGTCTTAAACAGCGATTTATATTAATTTTATAAAAAGAGTTATTTTTTTCATATTTCAGCTAATCCATCTCATCACTTACTAAACTAAAAATAAAATAGTTTAAAAAGATTCACCTCCCTATTTCCACCATTCACCGAGTTTTTTGTTGGTTTAGTCTAATTGCCATAGGGTAGGAACGATTTACACCCTACTTTTGAATCAACAATTAAGAACAATAAACTAACAATATAAAATAAAGATATTATGAAAACTTTAGCAAAAACATTCGCAGCAGCAGCCTTGATCGCAGTATCAACATTCACAATGGCAGCAGGCAAACCGGCAGGAAACAACTCTAAAAAAGCAACTGTCAACCTATCCACAGCAGATCTAGCCATTGATCATTACGTAGCCGTTATGACCGAAGGACAGTCAGCAGGAGTAGAGCAACTGTTTACATCAGACTTCAGTCAAAAAGTACAGACATCAAACGCTAAGACCAACACTCGTTCAGAAGTTATTTCCTTTTTGAAAAAGCAAAAAGGAGAGCAGCTGAACTGTAAAACAAGCACGTCAATCGTTGAGCACTCAGGTGACTATATGCTTGCAAAAGTGACCCAACAATTTGAAGGGTTTACCAAGACCGATCTGGTGACATTGGTCAATGATGGCGGCAACTGGAAAGTATCTCAATCCATCAACTCGTATAAGTAAGTTAAGTTTAATCATATGTTTAGTAAAAGCCACGTCGAGAGATGTGGCTTTTCTTTTTAGTATTCACAGCTATTTTACCCAACAACAAACGTTTTTTCCTATTCTTTTAACAGTAAGTAGAGAAATATTTGATTTGATAAATAATTTAGTATTTTTTGCTAAATTATTTGGTTTAAAAGGTTTTGTTTTTTATTTTTACTTGATAACCAATAATATACCATTATGAGTGTAAAGATAAGTAACCTTTCGAAGTACATCGATATCTTAAGTGACTTCGGTTGGAAATTTTATTTCGGTCGAGAGGAGAATAAGGGTAACCTAATTAATTTTCTGAATAGTATTTTAGAAGGCGAACATGTTGTAGAGGATCTTACCTATAGCAATGTGGAGGAAGATGGCGATGAACCTAATGAGCGCAAAGTTATTTTTGATTTGCGATGTGTTGGTGTAGGTGGAGAAGTTTTTCTAGTGGAGATGCAATTGCAGAATCAGGATTTCTTTTTTGATCGTGCGGTGGGTTACACCTCTAGGACCATTAGTCGTCTAGCTAAAAAAGGAAAGAAAGGAGATAATTATGAGTTACCGCCAATTTATTTTATCGCTGTTTTAGGCTTTCGTTTGGATGTTGCCAATAGTGATAAGTACTTTTATAGTGGTAAGATTATTGACGAATTCGATCAGGAGGTGCTATATCCTAAGTTGAGTTACAAGATGCTTGTATTACCTAATTTTAATAAAGCTAAAGCCGATTTACCGACGATTCTGGATCAATGGATGTATCTGATGAAGCACTTGGATAAAATCGATAAGCTACCTAACTATTTGGATAAAAGAATATTCTCCCGTATCTTTGAACTAGGAGAACTGGCAAAACTAACGCCTGAGGAACAGATGTCTTACATATCCAGCTTAGATCGTAAACGCGATTATACCAACACGTTGGCATACGCAAAAAAAGAAGGCCAGAAAGAAGGTCAGAAAAAAGCCGAGGCTAAAGCCTATGCTGAGAAAATCGCTTCAGCAAGAGAGTTAAAGAAATCTGGTGTAAGCGATGAAATTATTTCAAAGAGTTTAGGCATATCTTTGGAGGTTATTAACAAACTTTAAAATCAAAAAACTGAAGTAGAACATTGTTCTAAAATATACAGAACCGCTTGAGATGACCAGGCGGTTTTTTTTGTGGCATTTTCACATTTTATTCACCCTTTGTTTGATATAGCTTCCGGAAATGTCTACTTTTTTCCTAAAGTTTGTATACAGAAATAGTAGGCGCAAGGTAGGTTTATAGCAAGGCCGCTCCGACGAAGAGGCTAATGCTACAGTTTGTTTTAGTAAAACTAAATTATGGTGCAAAGACAGTGTTTTAAATCCTATAATTTACAGAATTATCTTATACAAATGGTCTTCCGAATATATTTAAGCACAAATATTTGGTCTGCCAACTTTTACGATTTCCTCAACCCCAAATTGGTCAAAGCGCTCCAATAAAGTGGTGGCGCCATTTTGTTTCTTAAATTTGAGCTCCTCTTTGTAAAGCGGAATTAAAGTAAAAATGGTCACGAACTCATCATTATCAAGTTCGATCTGTGTGAAATCGTCAGGTAGCTCCATAGAATTTGCAAGCATCACCGAATTAAAACCAATGCTCTCCGCAAATTCCTCATTATCCTCATGAGCAAAGGTATGGCCAAATCCTAGCCAAGTTTCATCAGGATGAGGCAAAATCATTATTTCTTTCATCAAGCGAATTGGCCAATAATTTCGTTCATCCTTAAAGGAGTCATATTCTAAGTTCCATTCTTTAGGTAACAAAATCATGACCTCAGCATAAGGAGAGGAATCAATGTCTTCAGGAATTTTCATGGGCAAAGCACTCATGCCACAACTTAACAAAATATGATATGGCCTGTCTTCATTTGCTTTTACAAAATACACATCTCTATGAATGACATCTGATTCAATTTCATCAAAGACGACAATGTCATCATTTTCATCGAAAAACAGGTCTAAATGTTTATCAATTAGTTCGACACTATTGGGTACAGAGTTTTTCATATTCTACGAATATTGTTTATAAAAGATGGCGATAGATAAAAATTTCACCTACTATACAAGTAAGGAGCAAACAGTCTACACTCAAAGGTAGCAACTCCACTGCAGATATTCATGACAAAGTAGAAAGCATTTTAACCGCGGTAACAAATTGGATCAAGAGAGTCGAAGGAACAAATGAGGACAGACTTATTCGAATAAATTGAAGTTTGGTATAATAGAGAGCGTCGCCATTATGCATAAGAAAATCTTGCTATAGCACAATTTGACAGCAGAAAACAAAATCTTAAAAAAACGGCTTAACTTATACTGCTGATTTTATTTGCAAGTCCATCTTTTAATTTCACCCACTAATAAAGTGTTTTTTTAGGAGTATATACAGAAAGAAATCGCTATTTTTAAGAAAGGATAGCTTATATTTTCTAAACCCAAACCTTTCAAAACCTTTTAAAAAAATATAAAAAGACGATACAATGATTTTTTTCTTAGATATTGACGGAGTATTGGTTCATGCTAATCCACATCAAAAAGTGGAATTGGAGGATGATGGCTTTTATAAGTTTAATCCGCAATCTATTCAGATTTTAAAGTCTGTTATCTATAAAACAAAGGACAATGTCATTCTTTCCACATCACATCGTTTTAAATATAGTATTCAAGAATGGAAAGTCATTTTTAAAAGGAGAGGATTAGAGCTGAAAAATCTATCCATTTTAGATGATAAAGCGTATTTTTCAAATCATCGATATACTCGAAGAGAGGAGATTTTAGGATGGATTCAATCCAATAATTTAGATTATAAAGAGGTTGTCATTATAGATGATGATAAGTCCCTGAATGATTTACCTGCACATCTAAAGGATCGTTTAGTCTTGACAAATTCTTATACTGGTTTAAATGATCTAAATGACTTAAAACGAATTTTACAGAGAAGGTTGTCAAGTAAGATCGATTGAGAACTTACCGTTCTACACTATTAAACACGAGGCTGTGATTACTCCCGTAAATTCAATTCAGAAATCAAGAATAATACAATTTATTACAAAGCTTAAAATTAATTGATCATGGAATTTGTAAATACGGAATTACATTTATCGCTACTATATCATAAAGCCAAAGAAAGCTTCGAACAGTGTATTCAAAATGATGCAAATCAATTTTTGAAAGATGAATTAAGCATGCCTTTTGATGATATTGTGTTAATTGAGAAAGATATAAAAATTGTATTTTCGAAAAGAGTTTTCGAGGAGTATAATATTGAGGTCTGTTTACTGTTGTATGCAGGTAATAATGAAGTTGGCAGATACCTATATATTGAAAATGATAAAAATCAAGCGATTGATGATAGTTTAGTTTTATATTAGATAGTGTGAAATATCTATATTTTAATTGTTTACAAAAATAACGCAAACCTGCTTGCCATGGATTGGATTACTTGCCGTATATTCTATATAAATAAGATTTAAAAGTCATGAAAAATATTTCGCTAAATGGTGAACCTATTGAATTGTCAGTTACCATTAAGTATATCGTCATAGACGCATTATACATTAATGAAATTAGAGCAGAATTAGCACACCTAAAAAGGGATGATATATTTGACGAAATTAGGAATATCGTATTTCCATATACTTACAATCCTTTTGCAGAATTTGTTCCTGAGGGAAAAGTATTTAGGATTGATCAAATAAAAAACGTCGATTTCGATAAAATTGATGTTAATGATATTGGTTTCTTTACGACAGATTCAGGTGTTGTTATTTTTGTTAATAAGGAATTATTCCTAAACCTCGCCTCAAAATTTGATTATGATGAATTGGTGGATTCACCCACTGATTCATTAAATTTAGATTATTGGAATTCTATCATAGATGATTTTAATTTATTTGATGTAGCTATTATCGTTTCGCCAGGAATCAATACTGGTGTCGATTTTCAAGGAAGTGGTATTTATAAATTATGATTATAAATCATGGAGAGAGGTTGAGCCTAACAGAGTTCCTTATAATCCTGAAAATAGATGCCAAAAATTTTAATATCAATTTTATATTTTAGGTTAAAACAGACAATAATCTAAAAGCACATTGCATTTAATCAAATAATGATATATGATGATTTTTTTTGTTAAAAGCGAAGCTGAGGTTGAAGCCGAACTGGACAAAGTATTCTTTATGCTTAAGAATATGTCTATGTTAAAGACCTTTCCAAGGATTATGAATTCCGAAGTATTTCAACGCTTCTTTCAGTTGGCCAGCTACGCAAAATTGACAAAGGAGGAACGAACTATGTATGATATTCGAATATTAACCAAGGTAGTAATTCGTTCCGAGTAAAACCTTATCCATTTTTACATATGAGACATGGAAGAAGTGTAACTAATGGTCATATAAATAATGTAGGACTACCATATAAATAAATTATTTTTAATGAAAAGAAAAACTATAATTTTGGTGATTGTTTTGGCTTTGATAGCTTTTTTTCTCTTTGGTGTAAAATATGAAACGATCATATATCTGGGTATGTCATCTTCAACATCAGACGGTTACAGTATTGATGCACAAGTGAAAATAGATGGAGAGCTGATTACAAAAGATAGTATCAATAATAATCCATATAAATATAAGACGATAAAAAAGAAATTGGGTATTGGTTTTCGGAAAGTTGAAATTTTATCTGTAAAAGCTGATGTTTACAGCACAATGTCTTTGTTTATATTACCAAATGAATATATCTTGATGGAATTTTATCCAAGACTAAGGTCTAAAGGAGAAGAGCCAGAGTTTGATATAGTAAATGGATTTAATCCATTTCGTTATGAGTAGGTATTGCCAATTAGTGTTTGATACTTGGAGGAGATAAAAGAAAAATGAGAATTGCGAAATAGCTTGCAATAAGCAAACTGAAGGTCTTATAAGCAATGATTTCAGTTATTCAAGTGAACATTTTTTTCTATTGAATGCCTTGAAATAACTCGTAATGTCGTTTTTTATTCAGCATTAAGATTTTAATAAAACGTCTGATTTTTTGCATACCGATAACACTTGTATTTATGAATCTAATTTATAAAAAAGTATAGCCAATCCATCGCAGTATTTCCTAAACTCAACTTTTGGCTTACATTTAGTCACAATTCCTTTCCAATCAAAAAAGTTTAGAAAGATTCACCTACCCATTTCCACCATTCACCGAGTTTTTAGTTGGTTTAGTCTAATTGCCATAGGGTAGGGACGAATTACACCCTACTTTTGAATCAACAACTAAGAACAATAAACTAACAATATAACATAAAGACATTATGAAAACTATAGCAAAAACATTCGTAGCAGCAGCCTTGATCGCAGTATCAACATTCACGATGGCAGCAGGCAAACCAGCAGGAGACAACTCTAAAAAAGCAATAGTCAATCTATCCACAGTAGATCTAGCCATTGATCATTACGTAGCCGTTATGACCGAAGGACAGTCGGCAGGAGTAGAGCAGTTGTTTACATCAGATTTTAATCAGAAAGTTCATGCATCAACAGATAGGATCAACAGCCGCTCAGAAGTAATCTCATTCTTGAAAAAACAAAAAGGCGAGCAATTGAACTGTAAAACAAGCACTACAATTGTTGAGCAATCTAGTGACTATATGGTTGCAAAAGTAACCCAACAATTTGAAGGGTTTACCAAAACCGATCTCGTGACGTTAGTCAATGACGGTGGTAACTGGAAAGTATCCCAATCCATCAACACGTATAAGGTATAAGTAAGTTAAGTTTAATCATATGTTTAGTTAAAGCCACATCGCGAGATGTGGTTTTTCTTTTTATCGTCCAGTAGTAAGGAATAAGGTTTTGTGTCATTGTCACTTCAATACTTTTCTTTGTATTATAACTTATGAAGGTGGTGATTTTGTTTTGATGTTTTATAATTGCCTTATATGCAGTAGTTTGCCCTGTGTTTTGTTGGGTTTTTAATTCTTTGTATTTAGCTCACTATTCTCTGTATTCATTTTCGTTTTTTACGGTTTAATTGTAAAGTAAAGATTATTAATAAAATTACTATATTTACTAGTAATCAGTGGAGTTACAATTATATTTGTCTATTTTTTTATTGAAAATAGAATACCTAAATGACAGAAAATGAAAGGAATTTCATCATCAATTTATTTATATGATGAGGTAAGACATGGTATAGAAAACTACTTATCATCTAACTATAAAGTTAATGCATCAATTGTTAAGTCGAGTGTTGAGACAATGGAATATAGACTTATTCGATTTTTGCGTAATGATTTATGTTTTTTTGTTGAATACCCATATGTAGATCGATTTTATCGAAATTCTTACTATAACTACTATTCATCTAAAAACTATGCATATTCTAAAGATACCATTAGAGTATCGATATTTGAGTCCGGATTAAATGAAAACAGTGCATTTGATGTAGAGTTTTTAAGAAATAATTATCTTGGGTTTTTCATTATTCGTCCTACTTTTCCCCATGTCTTGGGTCGCAATGTGATTAATCCGATTGCTTTTCAGGATTCAAATTTTGAGATTTGTAAATCTACATTTAGTATTACAGCAAACTCCCTAAAAGTCTCTGTTGATGGATTCCCGCATGCCTGTCAAGATCAGGAATCGATTTCATGTGCTGAGACTACACTTTGGTCCATTACCGAATATTTTAGTAATAAATATAATGATTATAACCCCGTCTTACCCTCAGATATTCATAAAATACTCTCTGAATTGACGTATGAAAGGCAAATGCCTTCTAAGGGTTTACAAGCACATCAGATTTCATATGCATTGAAAAAGGTTGGATTTGGAGTGAGAGTATATAGCAAAGATGTCTTTGGTAGTGAATTTGATAACATTTTAAGGATTTACATAGAGTCTGGCATACCGCTAGTTTGTTGCGTAAGGGCTCCTGGGATAGGGCATGCTTTTAATGTAATAGGTAGAAGGAGTACTACGCAAGAGCAGTTTGATGATATTGCCGCAATTGATATCAGAAAAAATGGAGAATTAGTATTAAAGGATTTAAGTAGTGCCAATAATGAGCTTGTATTTGTCGATGACAACTTTGCACCCTATAGAGTTGGTTCTCTAGAGTCTCCGTGTATACATTACAACAATCCGCAGTGGAGCAATTGTGTCATTACTGAAATTATAGTGCCTTTATATCCGAAAATTTATATGGAAGCAGGAGAAGCGCGAAAGTTTACAATAGAATTTCTAATGCTAAGTACCTTTGCCTACAAAAATAGAAAATTGGGTATTCGTACTTATCTGTGTTCAAGTAGAACTTACAAAGATTATATAATTAATTTACAGCATCTTGACTTGGATGTGAAGAAATTATTTCTAAATTTGCCTATGCCCAAGTTTATATGGGTATCGGAAATATTTGATATTGAGGATTTTTCTGAGAACTTGGTGGAGGGAGTTATTTTGTTAGACGCGACAGAACCGAAATCTACCCATGTCATTGGTGCAATTATTGATAATGTCTTTGTTCGAAGAAACATGTCAGAAGATATATCGGTATCAATCCCTTTTGGAAAAATTAGTTCATTCAACAATAATTTGAAATATTATGGAAGAAATTAAGAGTAATTTCGAATTAATTCTTGAGCGCTTAAAAAGTAAGAGCTTTGAAAATGATAATGAAGAAAAAATCAGAGATTTTGATTTTGAAGGTATGTTCCATCAATTAGATAAATCTTTAGATGAATATAAAAAGGATTATATGAAAAAGTCATCTGATTCAGAACAGAAGCTGTCTGAATTAGTATTGACCTCATAATATTCATTTTTCTTCTTCAAGCAGATCCTACCTGGATCGGTGTATCTATTTTCGGTTTGAGAAAATAAGAGTTTTTGTTTTACTCTATTGTTCAGCTATGATCTTCATCAATTCCTCATCGGTATAGTTTCCTATTATACCGCTCTTACTAACAGCAGAAAACATGGGTTAGAAAGAACTTTATAAAGAAGCCTGATCGGTATGCCCAATTGAAGCCATTTAACCCAGCTTTTGGCAATACCTTGTTAGCAATAGTAAATTTGTCTCAGAACTGAACTGGTAATTCAAAATCAACAGACTTTATCCCATCTTCAAATTCTATACCTTTTAAGCTCATATAAGTTTTACCATTTTTTTCAAGTCGTCCTATTGTGAATTTGTACTGAATCACATTTAATGTGTTTAGGTTCTTAAAATCAGCCATGTCAAGATTTTTAGGAATGTCAAATTTCCAACTATATCTCTTCCATTTGCTCTTTAACGCATTTTTGTCTGTTGTAACATTTATTGTGTCGGCCAATAACATTTTATATTGTCCATAATTTACAGTATTATTTTTTAAGTCAATAGTCAGTGTGTCTAATTTCGCAAGTTTGTTATGTGATTTAAAGCGAATTAAATCATCTTTAATTTCAATAAAGATATCCTCTTTTCCTGTTGAAACGACTTCAACATTATCCATCAAAGCTTTTAGTTCTGTATATTCTTCTTTTGTCAAGCCCAACTTTTCATTAAAAGGCATAGGTTCTCCATTTGGAACAGTTTTCATATACTCTAAAAACCACTCATAGTTTTCTGTAATTGCTGATTGAAATTTTTTTGTCAATTCAACTTGCCTCGGATTTTGTAAAACATTGTCCATAATATCAGCTTGCACATTTTTATTGGGGAGTAGCGCTTTCAAGTCAGACTGAATATTTCCAGTCAGATTTTCTTGTGAATTTTTTGTTTGACTATTTCCACAATTTGTTAAAAAGATTAAAAGCGTTAATATATACAATGTCTGTTTCATTGAGGTTTGTTTTTATTAATGGCAATATACTGTTTAGTAAGGCTAATATACAGAATCTTTCCCCAAATCGTCATTATAATACCTATGATTGTCCATCTTGTAATCGCTCATTCAACATGATTAGAAGTATAGTTTTTAATAGAAGATCTGGATGTCATCTTACTGAAGATCGCGCTTCAGGGGCCTCTAATCGACGGGTGGTGAAGGATTGTAAGACTTATGGCGTAGCAGATCCTATTCTGAAAGAAGATGGTGATCATCTTATACTTGAGTTTCCTGGACTTGGAATAGGTGAGGGTATACGTGATGGTGTAAATGGTATTGTTATAGAAGGTGTAAGTGATGGTGTAAATAATAGTCTTAATAGACTTATTACCCTTTTAAATACTACTCCTGGTATGAATGCAAAATACACTATGCATTTATTCTACTGCTCTGCTTGTGAATGGATTTATTAAGGTCAAAAAGTTTATCAATAAGAATTTTATTTGTTACCCAAAGTAGTCCGCCAAGAATGTATACGCCAAGTTTCCCGTTCTCTCCATTGTAAATAATGGAGTCGTGAAAAGTCTTCTCAATAATTACTTGCTCAAATGTCCACAGTATAAAGTTCAAAATAAAACTCAAAGCCGTCCAGCCAAATTTGAAGTTTGTTGTCAAGTAGTAAAAGGTGATTTGCAAAGTAAATACCGTGATATACATAACTGTCAAAAAATGCCAACCAATGTTCGGAAGTACCGCAAGTGCCCCTTCAACTATTGGAATTATCAAAAGTGCAAGTCCTACACCAATCAAATATTGTATGGTTATTTTTTCCTGCATTGCAATAATAAGCTGTCGATTAATTTATCCGGAATACCTCCATCGTATTGAACTCTAAAATTGTCCCAGGAATTGACTGCCATCATATGAAACTTATAATTCTCATTCATTGCAGTAGATCCGCTACCTGTCCCAAGTAAAAATATACCGACCTTATTTCTTGGAGGCTCATTTTTGTTCTTTTCAAGTGTGTGGTCTTCGTTAAAGTCTTGCTGTATAAGTTCCGGTATTTTTCCTATTTTGTTCCAGTTGTTATCAACAAAATAATACTCTTGGTCTATAATACCAGTCTCAAATTTGTTTGTGAGTATCATAACTCCATTATCTGGAATTTTGTAAATCAGTCTTCCGTCTACTTTTGGAACAGTCTGCCCACAAGGCTCATTATAAATTAGCGTGATTTGACCTCTAAAGTCTTTAGGAATAAGAAAGGTCTCTGGTGTCATATGCTTTGAGGCTAAAAAGACGAATGCAAGCATTCCAGGAAACCAAAGTAGCAGTGGTAAAAAGGTCGTTAGTAATTTTGTCTTTAGCTTGATTTTAGAGAGCCATACTATCAAAAGTCCGATTATAAAAACTGGTCCTCCAAATATTATCCAATAAAGATTTAAGCAGGCAATCCAACTTAAAATAATCAGAATAATTCCCGTTTTATAAACTCTCATTTTGTATTTGTTGTATTTGTAAAATTACAGATGGTTTGTGGCTTGGCGAAAATGGCAGACTGAATTTTAAATTTGTATCACTGTTAGCATAAGAAATATAGTATTTGCTAATATACTACAAAAGGAAATAAAAAAGACTTTTATCAGCGATGAATGTAGTTGATTTTGAATTAATATAAAAGGTGTAATGATCATTTTGATTCCTGAAACGAATCGAAAGACAAAGGCGCAATTGCAATCGGCAGTATAAATTGTACAGGGTCTGTTAAGCAGACTCGATAAAGCCGAATGTATTCCTCTTTTTTCTCCTTTACGGTTTCCCGTATACTAAGGAAAATAAGATTACTTATCATTGCGCGCAAATGCAGAATACATAACTATTTTGCTTTTAATTTTTTAATCTTTTATTTTCAGTTTATATTGTAGATGCTTTATGAATCATTCTCGAGAGTAAGTTTCGAATTAAAAGCAATATCCTACTATGAGTAGGTGTATAGATAATAATTAACACAATGCCCCAAAATTTAAATTCCGTAACCCATTTATTTGATCAGGTTAAAACTGTGAGCGATGCATATCGATTTATAGAGAAAAGTACAGCCGAGAATTTTAATTTGTTTACCATACTTAAAATGGAAACTGCTGAAGTAAAGACCCATTCAAGATTTTTAGCAGAATTACTGAATTCTCATGGTTCACATGCTCAGGGTGACAAATTTTTAGTATTGTTTATAGACTATTTAAATAATTTACAGAATGAATTTGGAGCATCCTTTCTGCATGATGATATTAAACTCTCAGGCAAACATACAAAAGTTGAGATCGAACGATATATTGGAAGAAAAACTGTTACAGAGGGAGGGCGACTAGATATATCCCTAAGTGACGATCACAATATTGTAGTCATTGAAAATAAGATACATGCTGTTGAGGGAGATAAGCAAATGCTTCGGTATTCCAACTTTGCATCATTGGCAAAGAGAAATGTACATGTGTTTTTTCTCACCCTTTGGGGATACGAGTCTCAAACGGCAGAAGAGAAGTTGAAAGTTTATCCAATATCTTATAAGAAGCATATTTTGGAATGGCTGGAAACATGTAAAAAAGAAGCTGTAGATCTTCCAGTTCTAAGAGAGTCCATAACACAGTATGTAAATCTTATCAAAAAATTGACCCACCAAACTACAAATAAAAAAATGGAAACTGATATTCAGACCCTCATTTTAAAAAATGCTAAAGAAGCGGCATTAATTGCCGACAACTATGCGCAAACCCTTCTGAATCTATCGGACGTCGTTATTTCCTCAGTTTATTCTAATCTTAAAGATTATTTAGACAATAAGAATCTATTAAGTATCTGGGAAATTTCAAAGCTAGAGAGAATTCAAAATGAAAAAAATAGAGGAATGATTTGGCTAAAGCCTAAAATATTAGCTAATAATGATTGGGTAATAGGTCTTGAAGATTTTAATCCCTTATTCCGTCAAGCTAATTTTGCCCATAAGTTATTTATGGGCATACGTTCTGAGTATGGAATATTAGACTATGCAAAGACCTGGAATCAAAATCAGTCTGATGGACACTGGAATGACTATACATTCGTGTCGAATTATCACAGTCAAGAAGTGCGTCTTGATAATGAAAATTTGTTAAGGATACTTGCCGACAAAGAGCAAGTCAAGTCGCTTAGCGACCATATTTCAAATGACTTTATAGCCTATTTCGAACAGCACTGTGGACGGTTGCTAGCGTTTTTGAAAACTAAGATCTATGCTTCCGAAGAATTGTGTAATTACACGGTGAAAAACCTAATGTCTGATCAAAATATAAGTGCTATAGATTTGGTTTTTTTGCTTAAAAATCACTTTAATAAAAATGATTTTAAAACGGTTTTCGAAATCAGAATTTGGAATGAACCAAATGAACATCCTTGTTTAGTCGTTGACTTTTCTAAGAATGGTATTTCTGTTGATCTCGTTTTAATAAAAGATCACATAGAATTTCAATTATTTCAGCGTAGTGGAAATGAACTTAAGAGTTTAATTTCATCCAATAATCAGTTAGACGGATCTTATGTCTTTAATGGAGAACGCTATATTAACCAATATCCTAGTAATATGTTATTTGGAACGATAATACCGGATATTAAAAATAGATTATTAGCTATTGATCATTTGTTGGAGCATACAACTGCTTAATGAGTATTTGTAGCTCCTCTAGATTAATTTACGATTTTAGTAATGCTAAAATTTTCTCTCCGGCCTTAGTAATTTTGTATCGTTGATTAGGGTTGGTTTTCTTTCCTGGATAATCCTGAGCAACCCAACCTAGCTCAATTAATGGATCTAGGTATTTAGCTCGATTTTTACTTTGATTGGTTAAATCCATTGTTTCAAACAATTCTTGTCTGGTCACATGATTGGAAAGTATGGATAACATTTCTTGTACACGATTATGGATACTTTCATCTAGAATTGCATTTGCAGCTTTGTTAGCTCCGTTACTAGCTCCGTTACTAAAATCGATAAAATCATGTAAATCTTTAAATATAAGTGTTTTATCTCCGTTACTAGTAGTTTGGTCAACTCCTTTATGGGCGGGTAAAATTACTAAAAAGTAATTACGATCTTGATCAGTCTCAAAAATGCTTTTAGAATATATCTCACATGTGTTATTATTCTTTTAAATTGAAGAAAAGAGCTTTTTATTTATTTCTTTGTTATCGTAGAATTTTTCATTTAAATAATCAGCTAATTCTATAATTTCATAAGTATAATCGTCACAATGGTTGTAATTTCTTATCAATTTGCGTTGATACTCATTATCCAGAGAGCCATTTTCTAGCCAATGCATCCAATATTCAGATTTTAATTTATATTCCTCAACTTCTATTAGATATTCCGGAAGTAGCGCATTAAAATCATTTAGTATTTTTTTACTACCTAATTCTATACTCGCTATGTCACTAATAGGTTTATCAGATTTAAATTGCATAACGCCATAAGTTTTGGGTTTCTTATTAATTACTCCAGATAGATATTCAATAAGTCTGTAAGCTTTAGGTCTGTTAAAATTTTCATGAATTATGATGGCATAAATAATTTGAGTTAATCTAACATTATTTGTATTGGTCACATTATCAATAGTAATAGCATACTTCCTTTTGAATTTATTATACACATCACTTATATACTTAAACTTTCTTTTTTCAGAACCAAGGGATGAAATGTTTATATTATTTATCAATGAATAAAGGAAAATCATAATAATAATCCATAGTTCATTTGCTATTGTTGTGAAATCGGGTAATAGATTCTTTTTATGTATAATAAGGTTGGTGTATGAAAAGTAAGATAGGCCAATGATAAATGCTGCGTAGAAAAATTGCTTTTTCCAATTAAGTAATTTACCTCTTCCAATGACTATGTTGAAAATCCACCTGAATAAAACATAATAAACACTTATTAGGTAAATATCAATTGTATACTTATCCATGTTGAATGAATAAAGTACTGCGCTTAATATTATGATTGATACCACAGGTGTTAATACTTTGAACAGGAAATTAAATGCAGGTGCTTCATCTGTATCTAGAAAATTAGATATCTGCATATATTTAATTGAAACAGGTGAGTGCTTACCAATTAAATTCATCAAGAAAAAAAGTGCTATTGCAAATGTAAATTGAAAAATGGTAGTCATTAATGGTTGTTTCTAAAGTTATTTTGTCATATAATTTCTCAAATAATTGAATACTAATTCAAAGTCGCTACGTATTAAATCATATTTGAGTTGGGACTTCGAAAAAAAATAGTCCATACTAATACAGATTTAATTAAATGTTTGCTATGATATTTTAATATTTGTTGGCTATAATTAATTCTAAGATATTCAATGTTTAATTGTAAAACAAATTTGAAATGTTAATTTCAAGGATAACATCTCCTTTTGGTTAGTAGTAAGTATGACCCAAATTACTTCGCTGGAGGTATTCAAATAGCTGTAAAATGGTCTTCACCTAATGTCTGATTTCACTTTGATCTTGGATGTAGCTACGCACCTTGTATGAAGACCTAAGTTTATCGATAGTAATGTTATATTACAGAAAGATCTGCCTGCCAATGAGTGCATTAAGAATTTCTTTTACAAATTCCTGTTTGCTCCTGATTTCGGCAATTTCATCATTGGTTAAAATAGACCATATTTTATCTGAATACCCATACTCATCACCACGTTCGTACGGATTTTGGTAGTAATTAAAATTATGAGTGGAGTAATGCTCTTTTAGTTTTTCAATAGTTTCATTCTCAAGATCAAGAAAAGCAAATTCTCTCAGATCTTTTAATCTACATCTGTAAATATTCACACCATTTGTCCACAATAACATTGAAATTTTATCATTGACATAACCTAGGAATTTTACATTTTTAGACAGTGAATAAACGCGATCAAATGATGAACGTATTACGATTTGATTAAATATTGTTTTGTTTATCTTTTGATTGTTGAGTTTAACAACAGATATATCTATGGTCGTTTTTTCGGTAAAGAGATTGTCTATATTCATTTTTATGAAATCGTTATAGAATAATTTTTAATGTTAAATCACTTAGGATAGATTGAAAAATTTAAAACTATACTTCACATAAGGCTTGTTATCATTATACTTTTCAACAAAATCTAAAAATTCACTTTTTAAATCATCTGATGTGAATTTTGACATCTGGACAAAAGTTTTAAGCTGATCAAAATCTCCAAATACATCCTCAATAAGTTTCTCGCTCAGTCCATAATCACCCTCATTATAGATATTTGTGGTTATGAGTGATTGTAGAAAATGCCTTAAATCTTTTTCATTCGTATTATGTTTAAAAATTTCAATGGCCTCTTTATGAATTCGCCACTTGTCATCACGTGCTGAAATCCTTTCTTGACCTTTAATTACCTCTATATCATAAGACATGATACCCCAAAACATCCTTACGACGTCCGGTGGAATTATTTTCCCATTTCTTTGAAGCCCTTCTACGAGGCACTCAAACTGAGCATCATAAAGTTTTCTTTCACTAATGAAGTGCTTATCCCCATACCGAATTATGATTCTTCTTGCTAACTCGGAAAGGAATAGATAGGAAGAATTGTGTTGTTCGAATAAATGTTTTAAGTGTATCGCGTAACCCTCAGAATTACCCTCGTATAAATTCTGAATTATTTGTTTACTGTTATCAAAATGTATCAAGATATATCTTTCAAAGTTAAATGACTTTAAACCATCTTTCTTTATAAATTCAGGAACAATAAGCCTAACAAGAGAACTGGTTATGTTTTCATATATTTCTTTACTTTTAAAATCAATGATTTCCATCTTCATGATTCTAGAATATAATGGTTTAAACAAACTCTTGTTTAATTGAGCTTTCACATATGCATCAACATCAGTAGGATTAATAAGCATTTGCTCTCGAAAGGTATGCTCTGATATTGCTATGGATGAAATGCGGTTTGTGAAAAATAGATCAAACATCGCAGGGTTTTTGATTGTCTTTATTTTATCTTTCGAATCAACAGTTAAATTTAATTCGAAAAGGTAGTGCAGTAAACTTTTTATCAGCTTTTTGTCTGCCTGATTATAGTTTTTATCTAATAAGTCTATTAATAGATATGCATTGTCACCATCTTTTTCAGATTTAACTAATTCAAAGTCTTGTTTATATGAAAAAGCATTATCTGAGGATACTAATACTTCATTTCGTTTTTCATACAAGAGATCATATGCAATAGGAAATTTAAATTTCAAGAGTTGAGAGTAAAGCAATTGCGCAAAATCTACCTCATTGGAAATTAAAGCATAAGTCAATTTAAAACTGTTCACAAATCGTATTATATCCCTATGTGTATTAAATAGTTGTGAAATGGACTCCTCGTAACCGCTTTCAAAATTAAGATGTATAAAATTATCTTTTAAATATTTGAGTTCATCTTCTTTGATTATTGATTTTAAGTTTTCTATCAAAGCGTCAGTCACTAAGTAATTTTCAGTTTTTGGCAAAGGTATTTCCAATTGAAATATTTTGTCCAGATAATTTACTGAAGTGTTATGATTGATGGTTTGGATCGCTGATTCTATATACTGTCTGTCATAGGCCACTATGTAAGTTACATTGCCAAAATTCGCTGTATTTCTTATTAACCTTAGCACCTCGAGTACTTCCTCATTATGTAAGCGGTCTAGGTCGTCAATTACGACAATGATTTTACGAGGAAAAGATACCATCATTTCATTGATTCTCGTTTTTTCGTCATTCAAGTCCCTTTCAAAAAATAATGTGGCATCGCGTAGGTTGTTCAGCAGGTTTCCGAACATTGTGTCTTTGTTATTCAGCCTTCTATAATAGTTGTATAGTGATGATGATAAAGTCTTGTTTTCCTTCGCTAAGTTGATACTTAATTCATCAAAGAAATATTTGTGAATGTCTACCGCTGTATTCGCATCCCAAGGATTAAAGAATACAATGAGGGGTTTAAATTCATCATTATTTTGGTTGATGTAAGTGGATGGTCCGATATGATCTTCTACTTTATTCTTTTTTAGACTATTACATATTAAATTAACAAAAGAAGATTTTCCAGAACCGTAGCAACCGGTAATTCCAACTGCAAATGCTTTAGTATTTGCAGTTAGCATTATTTGTTTCGCTATTTGTTCAGCAACTTGATTACGCTCGTAGGAATCACCTGCTGCATCAATGATGACGTTATCTTCAATAAATCCATCCTTAGCGGTATTATCTGATCTTAGCCTTTCACTTCTTTTCAAATAGTAATGTCGCATCAATAGTATTAATGATGTGAAGGCAAATAGTTCGATATACTTTAAAGTAGGGGAGTAAGTAGATGTATAAGACCAGTAACTGTCAAATCGAATAATAAGATAAATGAGCAACGAACATAATGTATATTTGATAATACCACGATGGTCCTTGTTATTCCAAAAATGTACAGTGATGATTGAGAACACAATGACACCACAAAAGCTTGTAAATAGATCCGATGTCACCTTACTCAACATAGGTTTGACCACTACTGCGTCTAATATATCGTATATGCCATAACGAAATATGACCAATATACTAACCGTAATTATGTAAGTTAATATTTTTATATATTGATTATTTTCTTCTTTGTTATCGTTATCTTTCATTTATGATTAGTATACGGAGTTATAAATTAATATCCTCTTTACGATGTTTTTATGGCTGCGAATAAGAAAATACTTCACCAGATTAATCGGTTAAACTATTTTTCTCGAAAATACAAAAATATCATCAGCAATCGAATTGTTAACTTTATTTTAATGGAACCATTACAAACGCAAAAAGAAGAAATTGATACTATTTTAAACAAGATTTATAATGCTTGGAATTCCTACTTGTTTAAATACAAATTCTGCTTCAGTAAACTTAATTCAGGAGATGATTTAAAAACAAATTATTTCGGGGATCTTATGGGCTACTTTACAGATACGTTAGAGATTGTATTTGATAGTACTCCTCCTAAAGCTCGAAATTATACCGAGATGTTTACCTTTAATATTAGTTTTTTACAGGCAATCTATGTACAACAAGATTTTCTTGAGGAATTACTTTTAATTTTTAAAACGGGAGTTTCCAAAGGAGAACTTAAAAAGGATATAAATTATTATGTGAATCGTGATTTAAGAAATGAATTAATTGGGCATCCGATTCGCAAATTAGGAAATAAACTTATTTCTTCTACACTATTTAGTTATGATGCTTCAGAAGGAGAAATTCAATATGCAAGATATCATAGGGATAATAATTTTCGTTTTGAGGTAAAGAGTTTTGATGTGCTAGATATTCGAGCAAGGCATTATGAATTAGTAAGGCATTATTTAAATCTTATTGCGAAAAAAATTGAGAGTATAGTTACCTTATACTCTCGAAGACTTAATCAATTATTATCCATAATTAATAAGGTTGATTTTATTCAAACATTAGATTTTTGTAGTCAATTATTCGAAGATTTTTTTAATCAAGAATTCTGTTTTGAATACGAAGTCATTAAGAAAATATATGAAAAGAGAGAGGCTCATTTTAGATATCAACATGTTATTGATCGATTTTTAAGTCGTTTGTTTGAAGATATTCAAGAGGTTCAAAATGATATTGAGAAATTCTGTAACCCTAGGCCTATTACTAAATCTTTAGATCAAAATATTCCTATTGAATTATGGGTTAGTGAATTATCGGTTCCATTTCATAATAAAACTGATATTAAAAAGAAACGTTCGTATAGTTATGAATTATCAAAGTTGTACACGTCTAAAAATGAACAGTTCAATTTTTTTGCTAGAATATTGAGGGAGGATTTTAAAAATCATAAGGAGATTTTAAATGAAATATTACATATGGAGTTCAATTTGGGCGATAATTTCGAATATTATTCAGCCTTAAAGTATTTATCATTCAAGATTTCGGAGAATCAAAAATAAATTATTCTTTATACGGGTTCCCGTATACTAAGTAAAATAAGATTACTTATCATTGCGCGCAACTGCAAAATGCACAACTATTTTGCTTTTAATTTTTTAATCTTTGATTTTCAGTTTATATTGTAGATGGTTTCTGGACAGGCATATTGTTTAAAAGAGATCCCAACTAAATTATGAAAATAATCTTATATCTATTTATGCAAAACAGTTTTTTATGACCAACAAGATCACATTTGACTGTAAAATGGCTTCAAAAGAAATTTCGATAGAAAGCTATGAAGTTGAACTTAAACCATATGAAGAGCTATCGAAGACTGTGTTAAAATTAAAGAAGCTAGTTATTGTAGAATAATCTATGTTTAAAGAAAATCAATTAATACAAGTACAAGGAACTGAGTATAGATTAGTAAAGATAAAAGGTGAAGGTGGATCAGGTACTGTATGGACCGCAGAGTCTGGTGGAGATAAATTTGCGATTAAATATATCAAGACCGATAAAATAAGCACAGCTAAACTTAGCCGTTTTCATGCCGAGATTGAATTCAGTAAAGATGCAAATCATAGAAACATACTCAAGCTAATTGCCGAGGGTACTCACGAAGAGACACCATTTTACGTGATGCCCTATTATTCCAAGACATTACGGCAAGTTATCAATGAAGAAAAAGATAGAGATGTACTTATAAAGTATATTCTGAAAATATGTGCAGCAATTAAATACATTCATAGAAAAGGTATAAAACACAGGGACATAAAACCCGAAAATATCCTTATTGACCATAATGATTTAGTACTAGCTGATTTTGGTATTGCACACTTCAATGAGAAGGGATATACAAAGAAAGGCGAATGGCTTGCAAATCGTAATTATATGGCACCAGAGCAGAAGTTGCGTAATAATGCTTTAAACATTACTATTTCTGCCGATATCTATGCATTAGG
Organism: Sphingobacterium sp. UBA6320; assembly: GCF_002440335.1. Lineage (NCBI taxonomy): Bacteria > Pseudomonadati > Bacteroidota > Sphingobacteriia > Sphingobacteriales > Sphingobacteriaceae > Sphingobacterium > Sphingobacterium sp. UBA6320. The sequence goes on from NZ_DJTA01000033.1 coordinate 129,011, forward strand.
ATTGATTATAAACGAATGTTTTACGAAGCAAAACCCTGCAGGGACGCGGTTTAAAAGGATCGCAGACACCTACCCGTTACTCTATGAGTTAGACACACTCGTTGAAAATATGATTATGCAGGAGCCGACGGATAGAATAGATATTGACAGTGTGATAACTCAAATAAAATTTATTTATCAGCAATTGAAAAAGAATCTTAGATTTATAAAGTATGATCTCGAACTGTTTGGTCCTCCTCAAAAAATAAAGAGTAACACATTGAGAGAAATTTATAAACGGGCTAGCGAGGATATATTATTTGGTAAATATTTATTTGATACGCATTCGAGTAAAGAACTTAATAGATATAATCATAATTGGCATATGAAAATTGGTTATACCGTAAGTGATTTTATTTACAAACTTTATGTTCAAGAGCAAATATTGCAGGAGTGTAAACTTAGCTTTTTAAAGGAGAGTGGATATTATAGTGAAAATACTAGCCTACAGACACGAAGTCTTGAGGAAAATGAGAAGTATGAATTGTTGTATTCTAAATTATCTAATATAGTAAAAGTATATGATTTGAAGAGGGAAGGATATTCAGTAGTAGATTTAACAGGTCAGATTTTGAAATATTTCTCTTCATGCTCCGAATACAGATGCGAAAAGATTTTGGGATATCTTCCTGATATTGAAATGCGTGCTAAAGAAAATTTAAAAAATAACCCAATAATTTGGATAGTTTCATATTTAAAAGATCGGATTATTGAGAATGCTGATGCATTATCAAATGGAATTAATGGATTAGGAGGTAGGTTCAAATTTAGATTTGAAGATCATATTCTTATTGACTGGGATCGGACACAACATTATGATTATAATGATGACCAGGAAGTTTTAGTTTATGATTATTATATAGAGAAGCAAGAAGAATTAAAACAGATATTGATCACGTTTCAACAAAAATGGAAGATCACATTTTCAGAAATTGATGAAGAACATTATTCGATAAAATTTAATACCTTTAATCAATTCAAAAAATTTAGTGAATACGCACTTTCCATTTCAAAGCCGCATTACATCTTTGAGGGGGATGTTTTGGATATCCTGCGTGAACCTAAACGTGTAGGAAATATGGTGGAGTTAATATTGGGAAAAGTATTTGATATTCCGACTACAGTGGCTCAAATTTTAGGGTTAAAGGAGGTACATGCATAATTGTACATTTATGTTAGATAAAACCAATTTTAAATGTTAAGTCAAGAAGTTATCTATCAACATCTGCAGGAAAGAAATTTCACTGAAATAATAATGATTTTAAACAAACACGGAAATCATTTAGACTCAGAGGCTTCTGTTGATTTTGCAATAAATGTATTTGTTGAAGAGTTGTTTAAACATTTCGAAGCTGCCGATAGAGCAGGTAAAAAGGAAATATATAATGATTTGGATATATTGCTGATATGTCACACAGAGCGAAAGTATATTTTAAAAAAAGATCAATTCTTATCACTGATAACGCTGTTAGAACATAGAGCTTCACAAACAGTTTTATATAAGGCAGCTAAAAGCTATCCTAATGAGCCGATCTGTATAAAAATTATCGAGAATTTCGAAAATACAAGAATAGAATCAAAAAGCAAATTACCCGATTCAGTTCAAGTCTCTTCTACATTAAATGTTAATGTAACAGAGTCTGGCAAGAAATTCGTAATAGAAGTTGGAGCAAAGGATAGTAATTGTTGGATCAAAGTTTTTTTAAGATCTAATGAATTATTGGATGTGGTTGCAAATCATATAAGAAAATCTGCATCGATTCAACATGTTAATATTACTCAAAAAGCTAATGGCCATAATGACCTTACAATTTATGCAAGGAAACCATTCACTATTGATGAAGCCCGAGACGAAGTTGAATTGATTTTGGAAAACTATTTTTCAAAAAGTCCAGTGGATCCAATTTTTAAAGAAGAAGTAATATCAGGAATAAGTGAAATTGCTTATTATCAGATTTTGGATTATATGATTCGACTTGGAATTACTTTAGAGGGATTTCGAGAGTTGTCTTCTAAAATGGATGAAGAGAAGTATAGAGATTACTTTGTGAGTTATTTAGATTCTTTGTCTCTTGATCATACTGTCACCGGCGAAACTTTTCGTGGAATAGGAAAAACGGATATTTTGGTTAGAAACAAAGAAAAAGAAGTATTATTAGTTGCTGAATGTAAATTGTGGAATGGAAAATCATATTTAGAAAAGGCAATCACTCAACTATTTACCAGATATGTTTTATGGAGAGATGGAAAAGCTGCATTGCTGATTTTTAACACAAAAGTAGTTGGTTTTTCTAATCTTATAGATACCGCAATAGAAACATTGAAAGCCCATGATCTTTTCGTTAGCTATGAAGGTAAAAGAAACGAGACTTCGTTTTCATTTGTTTTTAAGAATCATTCTGATCATCAAAAATTAGTAAAGTTAGAATTGGTTCTTTTTAATTTTTTGTAGGAGACTTGAGCTAATACTCGTTTATATACGTTTGGAGTTTCATTTTCCAGTGTTCAAAGCTTTGATGTTTTATAAAACCAATGCAATCAATATCTAAAAGATTATCAGAATTTTTCTGTCTTAGAGATAGTCGCTTAGATCTTTTGTTGGAAGATATGTAATCAAAAATTGTTTGGATGGTATCGATATAATCTTGTTTATTACTTAAAAAGACATAGGTAGCCCGACCTTGAACAGAGCTTTCCCATACAATAAGTAAGCAGCTTTTACTTTTGCATGCAATGGAGTACAAATATGTATCTTCCGAAATACCTTGCTTTCCAGTGTTTATGATTTCTACTACTGGTGCTATTTTATATTCAGTCAATTGAAGATCATTTAGATGGTCAAAATACCCCTCAATAGAATCAAGACTAGCCACACGTTTGATAGCAGCATTAGTTATTTTTTCTAGTTTCTTGATTAGGTTCTGGGCAGATGTAGGGATAGACTTTTTACTGTTATCAAAATAGTACTTTATTATCTTTAAGTATTCTATACCTTCATTAAGTTGATCAATATTTTTTACTTGTTTTATTTTATTCCCTTGTAGCACCACTTCTATTGGAGCTAGTTTAAGCTTTTTAAAATATTTTTTGAGTAAAAAAAGAGACTTTCTAGATTCTTTAATATAAAAGGGCATGCTTACATGATTTCCATTTTTGATTCTAATCGCATAGTCATCAAAAAGGATGTCCTCAAAGTTTACATAAACAATTTTAGTAATCTCATTATCCGCAGCAATGTTAACATTGTTTACATATGTCAAGATCGGTAGCGTAGAGGGTTTAGAAAAAATAACATTAGGTTCTCTAATAATTGAAACTCTCGCTTTTTTCTGTTTTTTTTGACTTTTGACGGTCGTTGTTACTTTTCTTTTATTGAGGGGCTTTTGAGTATCTTTTTTTGCTTTCTTCGAATTAGCCGCTAGGTATTTATCAAGAATTTTTGATATGTTATCTACATTTAATTCGTAATGTATCGGTCTAAGGTTTTTACTTAGGAATAAGTACATTCCTGGTGTAATCCTAGCCTCCTCATTATTAATGTTTAAATGATAATTTCCTAAGTACAAAATATCCGCAAGTTTTTCTTTTGTAATATTAAATTCGCGACAAACAAAACCTACTTTAGAAAAAAGTCTTTTTTCTAAGACCTCAACTGCTAGTTGGACATCTTTACGTCCATGAGACTTATTTTTAATAGTCTTTTCTTTATTTTCATTTTTAAAGGAGCTTTTGTCTGTTGTAGGGAATAGTTCCTTAATTTCCTGAAGTTTGTCTTTCCAGTCCATAATTTGGCTTATTTTATTTATGATTACAGTGGTTTGTCTAAGTCTTTAAAATCTTAAACGAGTAAAAATAGCAGTGTTTAATTGTAGTAAAGTTGTTGTTGGTAAATAATTTATATTTAATTCGTTATCATGTTAAATATAAGTGTTTTAAGTTAGGTTTTGTAGCTAACCCACAGTGAATGATTTAAGTATTTAGTTGCAGATCCAGCTTTTTGCCTTTTATGCTATTAAAGCAGATTTTATCCTAGTAAAAGTTGTTTTTTTTCATACAAAATTATACTCTTTTGGGATCCTTTTCATCTGTAAGAAATGGTTACCAAATGGCTACTACGCAATGATATCGTAAAAAAATTGGATTGGCAGGATTTACTGATATATACAACATCATTTAGGATAAAGAACATTAGGTCTGATTATTCGATAATCATTTTCGATTTTCTTGATCCAATCTAATTTTTCATACACAATTTGCAACGTAAAGAATTTATTGAGTATTTCGTCTTTCATTTCATCCTTAATAATACGCTCTCTTTCTGTACACGATAAAGAAGCAAAGTTTGGGTCTATGTCGCTTTTTTGCTTTGAATAATGATTAGTAAAGAAAACTATAATATTATCAAATATATTTTTATCATGAGTGCAAACTTTTATTGTATACAGTTTATGGTACAATCTTTTAATTATTTCGCTGTAGTTTTTAAAGACAATGTTCAGCAAGAAGCTTTTATCTTCCCACGATAACTCTGGTTTTTCAACTATCCAAATATATAATTCAAGCTCACTCGCATAATAATCTAAGAATCTTCTTGATCCATGGAGATTATAAAATAAACTTTCCTGAGATCCGTCTAATTTACTTTGAATATTTGCATATACGTCAAGCTTCTCTGAATAATTTTGTCGAGTAAATTCCAGCTGTCGATAGATATTATCCAATGCTCTATCAAGCCCTACATTCTTATTGTTATCATTAATCTGCTTTAGAGAGCTTTGATATGTAGCATATACAAATATTACGGTGATGATACTAAATGCGAGAGAGAGTAAGGCAATGACTGCATTAATGCTATTATAGCCTTTGTCGTCATCGATACCGCTTTTTTTCCAAAAGCTATAGATGACAAATCCGATTATACATGATAAAACTAATATTGACAGTATGATACTCGTATATACTAAAATGGTCTTATTTTTCATTATTAAATAATAGCGTAAATTCTCGTAAAATTAAGTGCTAAAAAGAGAATCAGTGGTCCCCATATTAGTATATGGTATTTTAATTTTACGAAAAAGTAATACTTCATATGCCCCATAAAGCGTTCAAACCAATTTAATCCATGATAATGATATTTGTTCAGCATTAATTTTTCACGATCAATAGGTTCGTGGTTTTCGTATTTGCGTAAAACTAAATCATATTCATTGCTGATTTCTCTGATGCGAACCCTTTTTTCCTCCTCGGTTTCATGGCTTTTAGATAATCGTAGCTCATTGTAAAGTTCTCCAATTTCTAAGGCACAGCTATGGTATTTTTGATATAAAGCGAGAAGTATCAGCCCATCCTCCCGATTTGGGATGAGCTGATAGTAGCGTGGTTTTGCTTCGGAATAGAGATCGAGTTCTTTCATTGAATTAGTTTATTTCATTTTCGTTATTTCTAATTTGAGCCAACCACTCTCTATCTATATTAATTATGGAGAATGGAACTTCTGGATTGTTTTGCTGGTTGAATACAAAAATTCTTGAGAAAAACTCTTGTTTAATGTCAAGTGCGGCGATTTTATCAAGATTAAACGTTTTCCAATGATTAAAAATCCGCTTTGGAACATAAAAATCAAAATCCGTTTGGTGATCACTATTACGGCTATTATAAACAGTTAATCTCCATACATTTGGTCTATCACTAAACCAATGTATTTCGGCTTTCAAAGCATTAAACCTGTTTAGTTGATTGAGTATATTATCTTCTGACCGTGACCTAGCAAATAAAAATACCATATCGCCCGTTTCCAGAAGCCCTACGTAGGAATAGTTAATAGTGGTGTTGGCAAAAGTTATTATATCACCAAAAATATTATCTGAGCTTAGAAAATTATAAACTCTTCTATATTGCACAGAATGCATATTACCCTCTCGATCTTTAAGAAAATCATATAGATTCTGCATATCTTTGGGATCAAAGCTGTTAATTAATGTTTGATTGATGCTGTTAAAGTCACGAATTATGGAGGGACTTAGAAACCAACTCAATGACAGTAGTGGAATTTTATTATTGGTTGCATACTCAACAGATGGTTTGGTAAAATCATTAACAGCTGCTACACCTACTTGATATAAAAACCTTTTTCTTGTATCAACGGCATAAGCAGCTCGTCTGTTATTTTGCCGTTCTCGGAGTGAGTCTCTTGTGACTACTTCAAATTCATTTATATCATTTCGCAGACCTGCAGCATTTCGAACTATTGAAAGGCTTGTAATGGTACCATATGCCTTACATTCAAATAATAATTGTGAAGGATAGGCAAAGGGCATCTGTATTGGTGGGTTCATAATGATGTCTGCATCATGAGCTGCGCCTCTGCCATTAATAAAAAATAATCCACCTCGTTCAAAGGAGAAAAGATTGTCAGCTTTTACATTTGTAAAGCCACAACTCTTTAGTAGCTGACGAACAATGTATTCGAGAAGTGCTCCTTTTAAATTTCCTGCTTTCATGTTGGAAAAATATATATATAGTTATGCCACGATTGCTAGACCTTCTTCAGATTCTCTATACATCATTTTATAGTGTTCTTCATGCCCCATTTTGACAAAAATTTGCTTAAATACTTCAAGATATTTTTCGAGCATCGCTTCTTGTTGTTCTATATATAAATCATCGGGCAATCCATGAGAACCATCATTTATCCAACAAACTAATGAACGACATATTTCCTGTTCCTGATGATTGTCAAAACTTTTAATGAGGTCATCATCGGCATACTTCCCTAAAATCTTGAAATAATTTTCTATAATTCTTCTCATTGTATTTTGAATTGTGATACCTGAGTTTTGTTGGGTATTCTTTAATTCCCTCCAAAGTAGTTCGTAAGAACTTTGGATTGGGTTTTCCATTTGGTAAGACTGAAGACTAGATAAGTTGTTGTTCTTTCGTATAATCCAAAAATTTGTGTTACCATTTTTTGGTGTTCTTCCATCTACAAAAGATACTTCTTTATGAAAATACACATTGTGAGTGAGTAAAATCATTTGTTTTATGCTACCGAGATTGTTTTTAATTGATTTTATGATTTCTTTTATCAATGAACTAACAACGAAAAGTACATTACTATCGAGGCTAGAGATAGGATCGTCTACAATTAGAATTCGTTCTTCTGTTATATTATCTTCTTGAGTACTACCTTTTGCTAGCTGCAGGTAGTAAAGAAATGTAATAAAGGTTGCTTCTCCTTCGCTTAATGTAGATTCAGCTGTAGTGCCATCTTGCCTTAGAATTTGATATTGATTAGGTTCGGTTGGAGATGGCACTATTTCGAAATTTAGAAAACCGTAAGATTTTAATATTCGATTAATTTCATCGACAGAAGGTTGTACACTGGTAATATTTTTATTAGCCTCTTTTATTTTTTTATTTAATTCGGAATATTTCTCCCTAAGTTCTTTATGCTGTTTTTGTATTACTTCAATTCCTTTTGATAATCCTTGTTGCTTTTTTACAAATGCGTCAATCGTTCCGTGATGTCCTTCAATCAGATATTTCCAAATTGAATTAATTAAATTATTTCTTTGGTTTGTGTAGTCGTTAACAATAGCATTATGCGCTTTTATCTCAATGTTAGCATCATCAATAATTTTTTGAATGGCTTCTAATTGCTCTTTTGTTGATGTTAAGTCTATGCTCCTGCTAGGTTCTTTGGCTTTATTACTTAATAGCTCTTTGTTAATGGCAAATTGATTTAATAGTGTTTTTAATGAGGCTGAGAACGACTCAATGTTAAGCTTGGAATCAGGCTTTTCTTTTTCTTGAGTTTCCATTTGTTCTAAAAGATTTTGAAGATTTTGAGAATTCCTGTTGTATTCTATTGATACATACTTAACTCTTTCGATGTCTCTTGTAAATGTTTCATCAAAATAGTCTTCAAGTTGTTTTTTAAAATTTTCGTTAATAGTTTTTTGTTGGCAAAAAGGGCATATTTCATCTTCTGTTATGTAATCTCTACCTTCGTTAACCCAGTCATTAAGGTTTAATTTTTGTATTAATCCTGCAATTGCCCCATCTGATTTACCTACAATTTTTCTTTTCCATATTTTATCATTTTCCATTTCAAGAAGATCCTTAAATACAATCGAAGTTATATTGGCTATTGTTGTTGGTGTCGAACCAAATATTGTTTGCGCTTTTTCTTTTAGTTCCTCAAATGTTAGTAATGGTTCTTTATTGTTCTCATATTCATATAATATTTTATCTTTAAAAGTATCTTTTTTTAAGAATCCTCTGAATGCCTCTTTGAAATCAATCTCATTTTCTTTGTAAACATCTACCCATACCACTTCTTTGAATTCATTCTCTTCTTGTAGCATTGTTAGCTCTTGTTTATCTAGGCTGGCTTTCTTTTCAATTCCTTTTGTCTTGAGTTCAGCCAAATCTTTTTGCATCTTCTCAATTTTTTCAATTTCTTCTTTCGTAGCTTCCCCAAGCGTGAAAACTCCGTCTATTTTTCCTTTTCCAAAATTTCTATCACGAAAATCTTTATTATAGACAAGTACATTTACAGGCAATCCTCCTTTCCACTCAAGATTGCATGTAGCATATATAGGATTTGAACTGTCGTATATGAATTTAGATAGTGTTGTTTTTCCACATCCATTTGCACCATATATGAAGTTAATCTTTTTAAGATTTTCCATTTTTATCCCTGTGGAATCATACGTTGCGATATCCTTAATAGTTATTGAATTGAGCATAATTTAGCTGTTTAAAGTTGTCTTATTATTGTATTCTATTTTTATAAGGTTGATTAACTTAATTCAGGAAAAGATTTTTTCAAAGATTATTTCTAATTCGCACACCTCATCATTATCAATTTTAATTGTTGGTAAATGCAGTCTACAATCTTCATGGCCTCTGAGGATTTCCGCAGCATTTAATGCTTTCGTTGGTTTATCGTCACCCATAACTCCTTCTGGATAGTAGCTTTCTATAGCTCCATGAGAAAGGATAAAAATATCAATGGATCTTAATGCTGCTAATAGAGAATATTTTTCTGGAATATCTATAGCCTTATCTGTAAATACTCTTCGTCTGAGATTATTTTCCTCTTCTATGAATAGAAAATCAATTTCCAACGCTTCTTCTTCAGTTAAAGCTTCACCAGCTTTTATTTTTAGCCCTAGTTCTTTTAATTTATTATATCGGTCCTTCCATGAATATCTTCTTACTAACTCTTTTATTTTACTTGCTGGTAAATCGGCCTGTGTTCCTTGTTCGTCAGCTATTTTATCAAGTACACTCAACAGCTGTTCCCTGTGTTTTTTTATTTCTTCTGGGACCGTAAATTTTTCAAAGCCATCAATCAAAGCATCAGAATCAACAATACAGAAACATTTTATTTGAAAAAAGCTATAGAAATCAGTAAATCTTTTGACATTCGATTTTCCATTTATTGAAATAATTGGAATGTTATTAGCATCAAAATCCCATTCTGGATTTAACAACTTTGCTGTTTCTTTCAAATAAATTATATCTGAATCGCCTTCAACCAATAATACTTTACTAGAGAAAAAAGCAGCAGTATTGTTTTCATAACATATTATCTGAAAGGCATCTTTTGCTGCTATTTCTTTTAAAAGATTAATCGTTAAAAACTTTCCATAAGGTTTTCCGTCTGCTGGATATTCTTTAATAACCTTAACAAACGTACCAGTAGAGTTTGGAGAGAAGAACATAGGAGAATGGGTAGTAACAAAAACTTGATTGTTTACTTCGGTCAGTTTCTCTAATGCCGCAAACAATATTTTTTGAGCGCTAGGATGGAGGTATAATTCAGGTTCTTCAAATAGAAAAAGATAAGGTTGCTCACTTATTTCAATAGCAGTTTCGGCATCTTCTTGATTTTCTTCATCAACTTTTTTCATAGCTGAAGCCTCTTTTCGTTGTTCTTTATATTGTTCAACAAATGTTCTCAGTAATGCGAAAGTTACAGCTCGTTTAATACCATCTCCCTTTGTTTCAATAATATCTCTTACTCCATCATCTATAAGTAATCTAGCATTTGTAAATACTTGTTTTAACTCTGGTTTGGGGATTTCTATTTCTATTTTTGATTTTGGAAAATTTTCCGAGAGGAATGAACCAATCTGTTTTTCTATATCTTGTAATTTTTCAATTCTATTGTCTGTAATCTGTTCAGCTTCCCTAACTACGTTAAGTAATTTATGCAAATCATCAAATGAATCGGTTATTTTTTCAAAATGTTCCGAGCTTTCTAAAAATCTCATTAGAATACTTAAGAGTTTTCCGAAAGTTGCTGATTCTTTTGATTTTATGTCGTCTTTCAAGTCTTTAACTGCAGCTATGTATATTGGCTCGGGTAAAAGAATTTTAATGCTATTTTCAATACCAGTAGGTAAAGGAGCAAGTTTCATTTCCTTTTGGTCAGCAGGTAATTCAGCTATTATCTCATCTAGTTTTGCAAAAATATCTTTTTGTGTCGTTAGGCCTTCAAATTTCTCGCTGTGTTGAGGTAATATCTCAATAACGGATTGTGAAATTTCCTTCCCTTTTTTTCCTTTCATTATTGCTCCAACTACATCTTTCCCATATCTTCCTTCTTTGGGAGCAAGACGACTACAGAGAAGATCAGATTTTCCGTCTGTATTATAAAAACGAGTTAATGTTAATTTGTCTTCAATGATTACTTCTTTGATTCTGTCTCTGTGATCAGGAGATAGTCGATTTATGTCTCCGTCATTTATCTCTGAAAAAGTGAGTTCAATTTCAATCGGTTCTTCTTCATCATAAAAGTCAGATTTACTTAAACTGCTGCCTGAAAAAAACAAGCTTGTTGCTAAAAGTATAGTTGATTTACCAGCGTTATTTTCTCCAATAACACAAGTAAAAATTGAAGTATCCAATTCATCAGATTTTATACCTCTGTAATTCTTTATTTTTATACTTGAAATATGCATATTCTTTAGGTTTATATAAATAAGTTATAAATTGATAACTTCCACCATACTCTTCCCGCTTTGCTGCTTGCTCACTTTAATCTGCACGGGAATTCTCTCGGTCATTTCCTGAACGTGGGAGATGACACCTACTTTACGACCCTGATTGTGCAACCTTTCCAAAGCATCCATGGCGATATTGAGCGTGGTTGGGTCTAACGAACCAAAACCTTCATCAATAAATAGAGATTCCACTTTCATGCGGCTCGACGATAAAGAAGCAAGGCCTAAAGCCAAGGCAAGCGAAACCAAAAACGATTCGCCCCCCGAAAGAGAGTAGACAGTACGTACTTCATCGCCCATATCCTGATCTACGACTTGTAGAGCCAGTGAAAGAGGTATCCGTTCGATTTTGTAGCGGTTGGTGAGTGCTTGCAAATGAATGTTGGCATATCCCAGTAATACATCGAGCGTGTATTCTTGGGCAATCTGACGGAATTTTTTACCGTCGGCCGCACCGATAATTTCATTCAGTTTGCTCCAGTTTTCGGTGATAGATGCCTGTGCCGCTATACGTTTCAACAAGTCACCAATACTCTGCTTATTTTGTGCATCTTGTTGTTTGCGGAAGCTGTTTTCCCCTTTTTTGTGTTTATTATGTTCTAATGTTGATTTTGCAGCCACATTAAGATCTATGAGTTCCTCAACTGGTCGGTCGGATACACTATTTTCTTTGTGGATGTCGAAAACATGTCTCCGTTCCGAAAGAACGCTACCAGCTCTGGTTGCTTCCTCGTCTATAGTTTGTAATTTTCCACGTTCTGTAGTAATCCAATCGTTGCTCAATGACAATAAATCATGGAGTGCTTCCATATTTAACGATTGATTGTTCTTTAAGTTGAAATCGTCAAGCCAACCCTTCATTTTTTGTAACGCTTTTTGAGCTTCGGCTTCTAAAGCTGTTAATGAAGTGGCCAATTCATCGTATTGGGTTTGGGCTTTGGTGCTGTTGATATTGAGTTGTTCCCTGGTTATTTTAAGCTGCTCGAGTTGCTGCTGAGCATCGTTTATGGCTTGCTTTAGCTTGGTCTCAGTTTCGCTTGCAGATTGACCTCCAAATAGGGAATTGCGCTCTTGATATAAGTCCAAATAGACTTTATGTTGCGCAACATGAGATTCCGTTTTTTTGCTGACATCTGAAGCAAGACTTTTAGCTTGGTTTTCCAGTTGGTTAAGCGTGGCTTCGAGTGCTGCATTTTGGCGGATATATTGCTCCATTCTTTCAGTTTTTTCTTTCCAATCGCGGGCAAATGTTTCAATACGCTCTACGAAAGCTATCGGTGCAGTTTTCCAATTTTTCATCCAGTCTGGAACGGTGAAATAGGGGGAGAGGAGTCGTTCAACACTGTCTAAATCACTATTTGCCTTATCTCGATCTTTCGTATGGCTGCCTTGCTGCTCCTTGTAAACCGCAAGCTGGCTTTGGATGTCTTTGATTTGATTGGCAAGGCCATCGGTATTTTCTTTAAGTTGGTCTATTTTCTTTTTGGCTGTTTCTATTTGTTGCTTTTTCTCTGTATAAGCCTGTATTTGCGCTTGCAGATCGCCCTGTTTGATTTTAAGATCCTGTAATTTTTCTTCTATCCAAGCTGTTTTTTTTGTATCAGATATAGCCATACTTTCCTCGGCGATATCAAATTGTTCCCAAATTTGCTTTTTAGAAGCTAATGATTGTTGCTTTGCCGTAATTTCTTCACTTTGACGTTGGATGTTTTGCTGTAGCATCTTGCTTTCTTGTTCCAGGGCTATGTGCTGACTATGGCTCGCCTGATAACTGTGGTCTTTTTCCTCGAAGGATTTTTCCAGTTGCACTAGTACATTTTCCAATTGCGGATTATGCAGCGCATATGGATGACTTTTGCTTCCACATACAGGGCAAGGCTCGTCATCCACTAAAGCCTCCCGCAATGTTTCTACATTTTCTGTAGATGCCAGGCGCGCCTGCTGCAGAAGCTGCTGAGCCGTATCTCTTTGTGCCTTTTCTAATGGTAGCTGTTGAGCTAATTTTTGTAAAGTTTCCTGTTTTGTTTGAAGATCTGACTGGTCTGTTACCTGTTTTTGGTCCAGTGCTTCCAATTCTGTAAGTGCATCATAAAACAGTTGCCAATGGGCCTGCGCTTTTATGGTGTATTCTACTTGTTGATCTGTTTCGGATTTATTAACATTTAAAGTTTCGATAGGCGTTAATAGCAACTCTTTGGATAGCACATCATAGTTTTTCTTTAAAATTTCCAGGCCGTCTACCTGTTGCTTCCAATTAGGCTCTATCGTCGACCTTTTGGCTTCATTTTTATCGATTATATCCTGTATTTGAGCCAGGATAGCGGACGATTGCTTCAAAATTTCCAAAAACTGCTGCGCATCTTGCAGTTTCGACAAGATGAGGTCTTTATTTTCCGCAATCGTGCTTCGGTCTTTGTTTTCTGCTTTCCAGTCGGTGATATGTTGTATTTGATCAGCAAGGTTTGTAAACTCCTGTTGTTTAGCCTTCAATTGGATTTGATGTTGATTATTGACTTCAACAGAATTTTCAGCTTCCTCTTTAAGTTTTTCTACCTGTTGTTTTTTTTCCGAAAGCAGGGTGTCGAGTCGCCTAGCTTGCTCCAGTAGGGGAAGGGCATCGCTTAGCGCTTTGTTTTTTTCTGAAAGATTGGTTTCGGCTACGTCCAACTGATTTTTAAGCTTTTCTTTTTCATCCTGTAGGACAGTTATGTTTGCTTTTATCTGTGCGAGGGCTGTTGTTTTGTCAGCATGCTGCTGTTGAGCATATTTCAAGGCATCGGCCCAACTTTTGCTTTGTTGTGCTTGCTCAACAGTTTTCAGTTTTTGTTTGCGTGACAAGGCAGAGCTTTGAACCTCCGTTGCAACATTTAATGCTGTGTACGCTAGATCATAATTGGCTTGTAGTTTAGCGAGCTGTTCGTGCCAGCCTATTTCTGCATTTAGTATTTCGATTTCTTTTTCTACTCTTTTGATCTCAATTTCCAGTGTCTCCTGTTCATCTGACAGCGCCTTCAATTCTTCTTCGCTGAGTGTGATAATTCCTTCTTTACGAAGATTAAGGTCACGCAACAGCATTTCTTCTGCTTTGTATTTTTCATAAATCTTTTTCGAAATCTCAGAATAAATATGAGTTCCAGTTAGCTTTTCAAGCAAGGAAGCTTTCTCGCCCTTGTCAGCCTTCATAAAAGCTGTAAAATCGCCTTGAGCTAGTAAAACAGACCGAGTGAACTGATCAAAATTTAAACCTACCAACCTTGCAATTTCACTTAACGTTTCAGCTTTTTTCGCTGGAAAATCGATATTCGAAGTTATATTTTTCAACGCCACAGCATCAGATTGCATGCTACCATCCGCTTTATTTCTCGCACGCCTTACGCTCCAGGTAGCACGATGATATTGTTCATCAATACCAACAAAATCTACTTCAGCAAAGCCATCCGCGGTACCATCACGCAAAATACTCCGTACATCACCCTGATTGAGCGTACTGCCTTCGACATCTCTAATTTCTATACCAGATTCTTTAGCCTGCAAATACCGAGGTGTTTTTGCGTAGAGTGCAAGGCACAAGGCATCTAATATCGTAGATTTTCCAGCGCCAGTAGCTCCTGTAATAGCAAATATGCCAGCGGAGGATAATGGTTCGGAAGTAAAGTCAATTTCTGTCAGACCCTCTAGTGAAGCCAGGTTTTTAATTCTTATAGCTAATATCTTCATTCTACTCGGATGTTTGATTAACTTCTTCCACTACTTGTTGAAAAAGATTTAGGATATCTTCGGGTACGACACTGTTATATCTTGTTTGATATATTTTTCCAAATACATCAATCGGCTGTAATTCTTGCAACTGCTCTGGAGGAATTAATTGATGTTCCAACGTTTCCGAGTCTGGATACCTCACATCAATTTTCGCAAGTCTCACTTTTTTTTGCCGCAACGCCGGCTCAGGACCTTCTAAAAATACACGAACTTCAAGATAAGGTATTGTAGCTTTGTCAGCTTCATCAGAAGTAGGTAGTTGTTCAAGCAAAGCGATGACATCATGTAAAGGTTTATGGTTTAACGGAACCCTCAACAGCGGTACAAACAGTGGTATATCGATCGATTTTAGGTTATGCATTTCGTCTTCGAGATCAAATGCGACGACTTGGTGCTTGTAATTAATTTCGGAGAAGGACATAGGTAAGGGGCTACCAGCATAACGCACATGTTCTTTGCCCCCAATTTTTTGCGCTTTGTGAATATGTCCAAGAGCAACATACTTTATATCTTGATGAAAAGCAGTCGCCGGAATACATTCTACACCACCCATGATCAGCCTTTCTGTTTTATCTAGCTCGGTTATTTCAGCATTGTGCGTATGTAAATGCCCCATAGCAATAATGGCTTGATTATCTAGTTTTATACCTTGAAGATATTCGAATAGTTCTTTGTATAAAGCCGTTACTCCTTCGGTGTAAGGATTCGAACAGTCAGGTATAAACGGGTAGTCCCCCATACGTAGAAATGGTACCGCAAGGCAGTACATCTTGGTCTTTCCATCTTGATCATATATTGGAACAACCAATTTTTCGAAATCGATTTTTCCTTCGATATCTTTTTCTACTAATCCTATAATCTGAATTTTTGAAGATAGGAGTAATGGCTTTGGAGCTTCAAGACGTGATGCAGAATCATGATTTCCAGCTGTAATAATTATTTGTAGATCTGGGTTTTTTGAAGTAGCTTGATTCAAAAAGGTGTAAAACATTTTAATAGATTGAGCTGACGGATTTGATATATCAAACACATCACCACTAATAAGCAGTACATCAATCTTTTCGTTATATAATGTTTCTACTAACCAATCTAAAAACTTTTGATGCTCATAGGTGCGGTCATATTCATGAAATAACTGACCAATGTGCCAGTCTGCAGTATGAAGAAATTTCATTTCAAATAATTGGCTAAATCATAAAATATCCTCGTCAAATTTGTCGTTTTACGACTTTGAGAGGGTTTGTTGTAGTTTAATAATCTATTGCAATATAATAATTGCAATCTATATTAGAAATATTTTTATCATTATCCTAGTAGTTTTATTAAATTATCCTCGTAACTTATGTTTTCAGTTAATGTTTGCTAAGATAGGATGTCTAATTTTTATTCTTTTATGGGAAACCATAATTTTGTTCAAATACTTCCTAAATAAATTATAATGTTTCATTTGACATATTATACTCTGGTCGGAAATTAAGGCATTTTACCATTTCTTTATTTTGCTTGCTTCCGGATAAATGGATATATCAATTTCCACATATTAATTTTGAAGAATAAATTCATCCAAATAAATCCCATGAGATTGGACAGATTTCAAATATATATATTGAAAATATCTTAGAAATAATATGCTGATCAGTGAGATACATATTTAAATCATTACCGAAGTTTAAAAGTTATCAACGGAAGGATGATATGTTTAAAATTTGTTTTTAGGTACTTGAAGAATACCTCGACATGCCATCCGTGGTTGTAAATATTTGCTGTGCTAAAGATTATCTTTCCACAAACTAAAGTACAATTATGTATCGTCTTCAGAGTATCAGCAGTATGTAACTGAAAAAGATAAAAAAGCAGTAGTGTAAGACTTGAAGCCAGTTTACAAATCCTTAAATGAGGAAATCGTATATGATAATCTCGTGCAGTTTGAAGAAAAGTGGTGATAAAAGTATCCATTAGTGGCAAAATTATGGTTAAATAAATGGACCAATCTTGCTAGATATCTTGAATACGAGAGTCAGGTGCGAAAGGTTATTTACACAACCAGTCCGATTGAAGGCATTCACTGTCAGATACAAAAGATTACCAAACCTTAGCAAAGCTAGCTCGGGACTAACTCTAAAACAACACGAATGAATAAACTTAAAGAGGTTGTATTCAATTCTGAGTAAGCTCTTATGTATCTGATAATAAGGGGTATATCTGAAAAGTAGACAATACCGATACACAAATGGGGCTTGAGCGTATCTCAATTTTATATTAAATTTGGAGATACGCTCAAGCTGCATAGAAGCTTTTAGAATTAGGTTAATTATCCAATGACCCAGTTTGAGTTACACTCCAGATTTCTTAATTATGTATAAATGATCCGCTTTTGACAATATTTTGTGATGCGCAGGGTTATTTTATTGGTTCCTTCTTCCAATTTTTACCACCCAAGTCTTTATAATGGAAATCTTGGTAGGGATACCAATCTCTAACTTCAGTTGCATCGAATGTAGAAATGGAGATTATGTGGTCTGCCATTTGCAAATAGTCTTTATCAGGAAGGGGATAAATTCCAATTAATTTTGAAATTGATTTATTGTCGTATAAACTCACATTACAGTTGCCTTTACAGTTTTCTTTCCTAAACTGTTTAATGAATTGATATACAAAGTTTTTTTCGAAATCCTTTTTCTTTAATAAAACGTGATAATTCTCTACTGCTGAATTATGTTCAGTCTTTAAAATTTCATAGTCAGTTTGACTTAAAGTTCCTATCGACTGTTTTTCTTGATCTGCTTCAGTTATCAAAAAATTAGATGGTATCCACCCGATATATGTGTCAGATAGCCAGTCTGGCTCAACCACTTTAATTTTGACCCATTCACCTTTCTTTTCTAGCACTTTAACTTTAGCTGAGTAGTCAACCTCACAATATTGAGTTTCTCCTAATGCTTGAGTAGCTTTCACATTTATTACTTTGTCGGCTTTGTCGCTTGGCTTTTGTCTGATGGGAATATCTTCGCCATTTATTCCGAATGTAGGTGAAGTTTCAATTTTCGGAGTTGATGAAATTTTGTTTTCATTCCTTGTGGTTTTATCGCCTTGAGAACAAGACATAATTGTCAGACAAGAGATAATACTCATTGTTGAAAGGATTTTATTCATAGTTTTAGTGTTGTTTGTTTATCTTGCACATAACACGTTTCAATTCAGTCAGTAAAGTTCTAATCGGTAAGGTTTCTGTAAAATTTCTTTTTCAAATTCAGGCTCAGCAAAATAATTTACTAATAAAATATTACGCTTTTAATTATTCCACAAATCGTTCGGTTTTCATAATTCGTTTGCAATTTGTACACACAACTTTCTTAATTCCGACAGTTCTTGAAGAGCCGATGGATTATTTGCAATGTTGATTAAAGGTCTGTGTTTATTTATTAATTCATTTTCAAAAGATTCAAAGTCGTCATTAAATTCAATCCAATTTACTTTTAGGTTTTCATTAATCCACTTAATGATTTTTTGTTCGTCTGTTTTAGAGAATTTGTAGTTGCGTTTATTTTTCTTTGTTAAAAGCGATCCTTTGGGGGGAAGGTATCCAAGCACTGCACCGATACTTCTGAAAAATGTTCCGTGTCCTCTTGCTCGAAGCTCTTGATGAAGAAATCGAGTTCGCAAACTTTCACTTGCAACTCCAATATAAATAATATTGTGTCCTCTATCTCTTAAAGCAATGTTGAATGGTGATGGAAGTCTGCTAATGTCATTTATACGAATACAATACAGTCCTGAATTTGTAGAAACTAAATTGTCAATAATTCCAGCACTCTTAAAATTCTTTTCATTAATCAGCATCTTTTCAATTAATGAACTGTTAAATAATGAAGATTGTGTGGTATTGATAGCTGTTGTTGATGTTACCAATTTGGAAGATACAAGTTTTTCTTTTCTAGGAAACTGTGTGCCATTTAGTTTTACTTTAAGCGGCGATGTTGAACGGTCTATTTCAAAAAGTTCGCGATGATCGTCAACCCTTGCAGTAATTTGACTTGTTCTAATTTGAGATTTATCGCCTTTAACATACCATTTATTTCTATTCAATCCGTCTGCAATTTCTCTTGCAGTCATTGGCAGTCCTGTCTGGCTTAAGAGTTTTTCTATTGCTTCATGTAGTATCATAATGTATTAGATCTTTTAGTTATGATTCTGTGAAATTAGAATTTTCGTCAAATTAAAGGAGATGTCAGTATAAGTTTTTCTTGAACTCAAGATAATAAACATATATTTTTAATCTTAAACTATATTTTGGCCATCTCAATATCTAGTTCCAACTGATCCTCCTGCTTTTTAATTAATCTTCAGGGATTTTTTATATAAGCTCAAGGTATTTTCTGACTTGATTCTTTCCATTTAGAATCGCAGTTTAAGATTAATTTGCTATAATCACAATTCTCAATCAATAATCTATACATCTTAGCTTTTAATCTCTATAGAGTTCTTAAAAGGCTTTTAAGCCCTAGTAATTTTGTGAATTTGCGATTGATACGATGTCACAAGTGAAGAAATCCAGTTTTTTTAGACTCAAAACTCTATCTAATTTTGAATCATACGCTATCTTGCTTATTTATAATTTATTTTTTGTCCATTCGCTTTGGTATAGTAAATTTCTTACATCTTCCTGAAGAAATCTAGCGATATCGTTAAGTGTATTCAAGGTAGGTTGTTGTTTGTTATTTACCCACCTCGAAACGGTTTCTTTCTTAACGTTGAAATGAATTACAAGATCATTATTCTTCATTCCTTTCTCCTCTAAAACTTCAGCTATTCTATTTATTTTATTTTCTGTCATTATTTTTTTAAAATTATTGTTGATATTTAAAATCAACTTTAGTATATTTGTATATGATTAGTAAATAACTAATTCATTTTGTTTGAGCTGTAATTGGATAATCCAATTAACTGAACGAGTCTCTAACTTTTCGATTGATACCCGAGAAAGAGACAGTAAGATTAGCTCATTTCCTACGGATAGTATATATTTGTATATCAACGTAGGGATGGGCCTTGCTGTGAAGTCACTTTCGGGTATCACCTAAGGAATCTTCTTTAGGGCTGAGCTAAAGTCAAGGCTTTAGTGAAAAGAGTGATGGAGCAAGCCCATCCTTTCATTTTAGACTTGTTCATCATAAACCAATTAAAATTATGATAGAACGATTAAAAACCAAAAAAAGAACCCATCTAGACGTGATCCAGGATCAAAGTCTCAGGTCGGTCAATCCCCCTAATAAGAACATATTCCGAGCTCCGGAATAAAGAGTATTTCTAAGATAAAAAGCCAATTAAAAGAAAAAAGGTATAGCTGTACTTCCTTTTTAATGAAATAGGGGCTTTAGTTTATTCTATTAATAGCTTTTACTGGCTTGTGGTTAATCTTCACAATTCATCCGTTCTTTATTCTCGCACTATTGCTTACGTTAACTTGACACTTAAATGTAGTAATTAAATGCAGATTTTCAAAAATTGATGTGAAAATTGAATTTATTGTATAACAATGATAACAAGCCGGTTTTTTATCCTTTAACAAATAATGCAATATAAGAAGACCACTCTATAGCCAATTGACGACGATATAAAATTGCATTTTTCTTGATTTAATTTTTTTTAAAAGGTTTCCTTAATGCCCAAACTATGGCCAAAAATTAGGGATTTAAGGGAGCCAATTTAAACCTTTAAACAATGCAAAAATCTTGCAATCGGGAGAGCTGTGCGCTGTCCCCAGAGAGAGAACTGTCTTCGTTTTTGAGTGAAAAGTGCGTCCCATTTATTAAAAAACCGATTATGACTACACTTTTACCCAAAACAGCATTGAAAAATGCTACACTGACTAGATCCAGAGGTCGTATGCCCTATGTGCCCAAGGCTATAGTAGACAAACGTCCAAAGGAACGGTACTATTCTTTGCTGGTTCCTTCGGAAAAAGATATCAGTCCATTTATTTCTGTGCTGCATGGCACCCGTAATGATGTACTGCGGATCAATTTTGTGTGCATGGCCGTTTATGAGTGCTATCTCTACGCCCTTGGGCTGCCCAGTAACTTTCCGAAAGAGCAGATCATCGTTTTAGGTGAAGACCGCGTAAAGTATATTCCCTGTAGAAGCTGCTATTACGGCGGTAAGCATTTATATGAATATGAGCTCACCGTGCCCGCCAGTACCGAAAGGGAGGAATACCAACAACGGATCATCAACGACTTCAACCAGCACTTTCAGTTGGATGTAAACGTTGAGAAGCTATCGATAGTGAAAGAAAGTAGACCGATCGGGGAAGATGGCAAATCCGTAGAATTGATCTGGGACGAGCAGATCACCATGATCATGCGCAAAAAACCGACATTAACACTAGAAAAGTAAAAAGATAGTTTCTACCTGTGAATTCCGGATGCTGCCGAGGGATAAAATTGATGACCTGATCAACCCTCGGTATCAAACGGAGCAGGGAAACTTGATAAAAAAAAGACCAAAATGAACATCAAAAAGCTATATATCAACAAGCTTTTTGGATATCT
The DNA here is from genome assembly GCF_002440335.1 of Sphingobacterium sp. UBA6320. Lineage (NCBI taxonomy): Bacteria > Pseudomonadati > Bacteroidota > Sphingobacteriia > Sphingobacteriales > Sphingobacteriaceae > Sphingobacterium > Sphingobacterium sp. UBA6320. Next base: position 150,375 of record NZ_DJTA01000033.1, read on the forward strand.
CCAAAAGCTATTTAAGCCTGCAAAGCAGGGTGTGCTATTGCGCATAAATCAGGCAGCATATACTGCCACTCAAAACGCACTAAAAAATACTATTGCACAAGCAACTAATGACGATTTTAGTAGTTCGTATACCTTCGATTTTGGTACAACTACTAACCGACAAGTGCCCGATGGTCAGTCGCCTAAAATCCGAGCAGAAGCAGAGGGGCAAAGTCCAGATGGATTTGCTTCCAGTCTTTTCCTGACCAACTTCGCCCCATCTTCTAGGTCGCTTCGAGTGGGCTCCGAGGTGGCTTCGACTGGGCTTCGACGTACGTGCAGGGAGAGTCGAAGCCCACTCGAAGGAGACTCAGGGGAAGGTAGAACAAGGCTAGAACAAAGGTCGAAGAAAAGTCGAAGAAATGCAGTAAAACACCAAACGTGTCTTATACTGAAATAGGTT